>DPSD01000620.1:0-457 GCA_003538495.1 Accumulibacter sp. | reverse complement strand
GGGATTCGATCTTTGTCCCCTTTTTCGGAGTGCAGACGGCAACCGTTCCCGGTCTGTCACGGCTGGCGCGGCTGGCTGGCGCTGTCGTCGTTCCCTGTGTGACCCGTCTGCTGCCTGGTGGTGCGGGCTATGCGGTGACGGTTGGCGAGCCTTGGCAGGATTTTCCCTCCACCGATGTCGAGGCCGATACCCGCCGCATGAATGCCTGGATCGAGGACGCAGTGCGCAGCATGCCCGAGCAGTACTACTGGGTGCATCGTCGTTTCAAGACGCGGCCGCCGGGCGAAGCACGCCCGTATTGATCCTTCTCTCTGAGTTCGGTCTGTCCCGCTTGTCGGCAAGCGAACGGTCATGACTTTGCAAGACACCCCCGATGATGAAAGTCATGACCGTTTCCCTCTCCCCCGACCCCTCCCCCGCAAGCGGGGAGGGGGGATTCGTGCGTCGCTGACGCGAC
>DPSD01000069.1 GCA_003538495.1 Accumulibacter sp. | reverse complement strand
CAATCTCCGCACCGGTCATCATTGTCATTCCCGTCGCCCCAGCAAGCAAATTGCTCGAAAAAAGTCTGCAACGTTAAGGCTTCGGCTGGGATTGGTCAAGGCATTCACCGAAACCGCTGCCTGCGACAGCAGCATCCCACCCGACAACAGCAAGGATCGATGCTCTGGCCAGCCAACGCGAACTGTCAGATTTTCTCACTGCAGTCGAACGCCGTGCTTTCAAGCAAGCGATGTTCGCAGTGCGCAATGAAGAGTCCGCGCTAGATATCGTCCAGGACACGATGATGAAGCTCGCCGAAAAGTACGGCGACCGCCCTCCCACCGAGTTGCCGATGCTTTTCCAGAGGATTCTGCAAAATACGATTCGCGACTACTATCGACGAAGCAAGGTACGCTCCTTGTGGACCACACTGCTCTCCGCCCTCTCGCCGAGCGATGATGAGGATCACGACCCACTGGAAACCATCAGTGGCGAATCGGGGGCCACGGTGCCCGACACCCCGCATGGCCAGTTCGAGCAGGCCCAGATCATGGGAATGATCGAGAAAGAGATAGAATTGCTGCCTGGCCGTCAACGGGAAGCCTTCCTGTTGCGTTACTGGGAGGATATGGACGTTGCCGAAACTGCGTCGGTCATGGGCTGCTCCGAAGGCAGCGTCAAGACACACTGCTCTCGCGCCAACCACGCTCTCGCGGCAGCACTGAAAGCAAAGGGAGTAACCCTATGAATGAACTGCATTTTGCCTACAAAGCGAGGCAACACCTGAATTGCGGTCTGCGCGAGTTGCCGCCCGCAACGCACGCGCGTCTGGAAGCCGCCCGGCAGCGGGCGCTGGCCCGGCAAAAAGTCGCCGTCCACCAATCGGTGCTGGCCACGACGGGCAGTTTCATCAACGACCACTGGGAAAACCTGCACCTCAAGCAGGTTTTCGTGGCCCTGGCCCTCGTTGCCGGCGTTGCGACCTACACCTACTGGCAGGCGGATCAGAATATCGTGGAACTGGAGGCCATCGATAGCGCCCTGCTGGCCGGCGACCTGCCGGTTGCGGCACTCACCGACCGGGGCTTTGATGCATGGCTGAAAAGCTCCGCATCGCAGTAATCCTCAGTAGTCTTGTTGCCGCTACGGGCTGGGCCGACGTGCTCAGCCCGGCGGCAATTGCGACGCCGGCGCAGCCGCAATGGAGCGAACTGACGGTGGAACAGAAAGTCGTCCTCGCCCCGCTCGGCTATGACTGGGATGCGATGGACTATCCCCGCCGGAAGAAATGGCTGGGAATAACGCGGCGTTTCTTCACCATGATGCCCGAAGAACAGCGTCGAATTCAGGGACAGATGCAGAATTGGGGACAGCTGACGCCCGAGCAAAGGCGTGTCGCACGCGAGAACTTCCTCGCCGCCAACAAACTGCCGGTCGATAAGAAGCAGGAACTGCGGCAGAAATGGGAGGAATACTCCAGCCTGCCGGAAGAAGAAAAGGAAAGGCTGAAACAGGAAGCGGCCAGAATGCCGGCGGCCAAAGCAGGGCCGGCCAGCGGCGCGCCGGGCACTCTGAAGGCAAGCCCGCCGCCTCTGCTGCCGCCGGGCGGCCATCCGCCAGCGCCGACAACCACGCCAGGAGCATTGCCGGCCAACGCCACCGAAGCCAAGGACTGAGCTGATGCTGGTGCCGGAACCCGTCAGGCGACCAAGTATCGTGCGCCGTCTGGCCAGCATGTTCTATGAGTCCTTGTTGTTGCTTGCCGTCCTTACGGCGCTGGTCTTTCTGCCGCATTTCCTGTTGGGCGCCCTCGCCCATCAGTTTGCCACCCGAGTCGTGGTGCAGGCCCACTTCTTTCTCGTATTGCTGGTCTATTTTCTCTGGTTCTGGAGCAATGGCGGTCAAACGCTGGCCATGAAAACGTGGCGGATCCGGCTGGTGACCGATGAAGGGCTGGCGGTTCGCCCGGCACAGGCTCTGCTCCGCTATCTGCTTTGCTGGCCCAGCATCGCCCTGGGCGGCGCGGGAATCTTGTGGGCACTGGTGGACCGCGACCATCTGTTCCTGCACGACCGGCTGGCCGGCACGCAACTGGTGATGAAATGAGCGCCGATCAGCGCCGCTCCACCCACCAGATCATGACCATCGCCGCCAACAGGAACAACGCCGATGGCGTTACCGCACTGAGCACCGGCGACCAGCTGTTGATCGCACCGAGATTCGAGAACAAACCGTTAAGCATGTGGAACAGCACGCCGGTCATCACCCCCGCGAAAATTTTCAGACCCACCCCATCGCCCCGGTAGTGCGTCCCGCCGAACGGCAGTGCCAACGCGACCATCACAAACGCCGCCAGCGGGTAGACCACCTTCTTCCAGAATGCTATGTCATAGCGATTGGTCGTCTGGCGATTTTCCGACAGGTGCCTGGTATAGGTGGACAGGTGCCGAAGCGACATTCGATCGGGTGAAACCATCAACACCGCGAGAATGTCCGGGTTCAGCGCCGATCGCCACAAGATCTCCGGCATCTTCTGCACTTCCGAACGTTCGGCGTGCAGGATGGTCTTCACCACGCCGGTCAGCCGCCAACTGTCTGGGACAACGTACTCACCCGCTTCAGCTTCGGTAACCGAGTGCAACCTCGCACTCTGATCGAATTCGTAGATGCGGATTCCCCGTAAACGAGTATCCGGCAAGACCACCCGCACATTGATGAAGCTGCGCTCATCCTTGACCCACAGGCCGGAACGTAGATCCTGCCCGACCATCCGTCCACGTTCCTTCAAGCGCAGTTGATTGGCGGCCCGCTCGGCCGGCGGCGCCACATACTCGCCGATCAGGAAAGTGGCCACCGCAAACGCGCCCGCCACCTGGAACAGCCCCAGCAACAAGGCGCCCGACGACAGCCCCGAGACCCTCAAGACGGTGATCTCCGAATGTCGCGCCAGGGTGGACAGCGCGTACAGCGTACCGATCAGGACGGCAATCGGCATCAGCTCATAGACGCGCCCCGGCACTCGCAGCAGAACGAAACCAAAAGCGTGCTGGAGCCGGTAGCCTCCCTGTCCGACGTTGTTGATCTCACCGAGCATGTCGAAGAAAGCGAACAAGGCCAGAAACGCCAGCAAGACCAGCAGCACGGCGCCAAACACCTCGCGCGCGATGTAGCGACGATAGATCTTCATCGAGCCAAACGCTGGAAAGAAGACACGGCGATACGATGGTAGAACATCAGCGGCAGAAGACAGAGCATCATCGCGTGCGGCGCCAGCATGCCCAGAACGAACGATACCTTGCCGCCCGCCACCCAGCTCTCGCTGATGGTCAACAGATTGTTGTAGAGCACGTACACCAGAATGGCCAGCAGCATATTCGCCGAGCGCCCGGCACGCGGATTGACGAATGACAGGGGGATCGCCAGCAAGACCAGCACGACTGCTGAGAGCGGCATGCCGATGCGCCACAGCAATTCGGCCCGATAGACCGGCAGGTCCACTTGCAGCAACTCCAGGACGGGCATGTTTTTGGGTGTCCGCTGGATGCCGCGTGCTTCCTTGGTTTCCAGGCGGACGGCATAGCGCGCATACTCCAGGATTCGGAAACCTGCTGTGCCGGCGTCCAGCTCGTAACGGCGGCCGTCCTGCAGGACGATGAAACGATCCCCGTTTGCCGCGATCTCCTGATGACCGGTGCCGGCCATGGTTACGCCCAGACGCCCCGCCTGGATTTCACTGACAAACACGTTGCGCACGTGGCTGGTATCATCGGCGATGCCTTCGACGAAAATCACCCGGTCGCCGGACGATGATTCCTGAAAGCTGCCTGGTGCCACCTGCCCGGCATCCTTTCGATTGCTCAGCTTGCCGCGAAACTCTGTGCTTTGTGACAAAGCCCACGGCGACAGGAAAATGGAAAGAGCAGCAATGGTCACCACCAGCGGCAAGGCGAAGGTCAGGACCGGTCGTACCCAGGCGGTGAGCGACAATCCGGACGAGAACCAGACCACCATCTCGGAATCACGATAGCTGCGCGAAAGGGTCAGCAGGATGGCCACAAACAAGGACAAGGACAATAGCGGCGGAAGGTAATTGAGCGACGCGAAACCCAGCAACGCTGCCACCGCGCCCGGGTCAACACTGCCTTGCGCTGCTTCACTCAGCAGTCGGATCAACTGCGTGGTCACCATGATCGCAAAAAGCGCAGTGAAAACACCGGCGGTCGAGTGGGCGAACTCGCGTCTGGCGGCGCGCTGAAAGATCATTCTTTGACTTTGGTGAAAAACTGCAGTGATAATCGGCGCCTTGGACGAAACGCGCCGTTTCTGAGGAGAGCGAGTGGAATTTAGCATAAAAAGTGGCAGCCCGGAGAAGCAGCGCAGCGCCTGCGTGGTGGTCGGCGTCTTCGAACCGCGCAAGCTGACACTGGCTGCCGAACTCATCGACAACGCTGCCCGCAGCCATCTTTCGGACATCATTCGCCGTGGCGACATGGAGGGAAAGGCTGGCTCCACACTCCTGGTGCACAACGTCCCGGGAACGCTCTGCGACCGCGTGTTGCTGGTCGGGCTCGGCAAGGAAAAGGAGTTCGGCGACCGCGAGTATTGCGACGCCATTCGCAGCGCGGTACGGACGCTGAACGAAACCGGATCGTTTGACGGCACGGTCTTCCTGACCGAAACCAACGTCAGGAAACGCAGTTCGGCTTGGCGCGTGCGCCAGGCGGCAATCGTCGCCGAGCAGACCGTCTATCGCTTCGATCAGTTCAAGAGCAAGAAGGACAAGGTTCGTCGCCCTCTACGCAAGCTCACCTTTGTCGTTGATCGGCGCAACGAACTGGCCGCCGCCGAAGAGGCTTTGAGCCAGGGGCAAGCCATCGCCGAAGGCATCGCGCTGGCGATGAACCTCGCCAACCTGCCCGGCAACGTATGCACCCCCAGCCATCTCGCGGAGGCTGCGCAGCAGATCGCCGCAGAGCACAAGATCGACTGCCAGATCCTGGAGCGTGACGAGATGGCTGCACTGGGCATGCACTCGCTGCTGTCCGTCGCCAAAGGCTCGCACCAGGCGCCGAAGCTCATTGTTCTGCAGTACAAGGGGGGCAAGAGCGACGAGAAGCCGGTGGTGCTCGTCGGCAAGGGCGTCACCTTCGATACCGGCGGTATTTCGCTGAAACCGGCGCCGGAAATGGACGAAATGAAGTATGACATGTGCGGCGCCGCCAGCGTCCTCGGCGCGATCAAGGCAACAGCGCTGATGAAGCTGCCGATCAACCTGACAGTGCTCGTGCCCAGCACTGAAAACATGCCCGGCGGCGGCGCCACCCGGCCGGGAGACATCGTCACCTCGATGTCTGGCCAGACCATCGAGATCCTCAACACCGACGCTGAAGGTCGCCTGATTCTCTGCGACGCGCTGACCTACGCCGCACGCTTCGATCCAGATACGGTGATCGATGTCGCCACTCTGACCGGCGCCTGCGTCATCGCCCTGGGCCATGTCGCCAGCGGCTTGTTCGCCAACAACGAGGCACTGGCCCGTGACCTCGAAAATGCCGGCGACGAAGCGCACGACCGGGCTTGGCAAATGCCCCTGTGGAACGACTACCAGGAACTTCTCAAGAGCCCCTTCGCCGACATGGCAAACATCGGTGGGCGATCGGGCGGGAGTATCACCGCCGCCTGCTTTCTCGCCCGTTTTACCAAGAAGTACGTGTGGGCTCATCTCGACATCGCTGGCACCGCTTGGAAGTCAGGCGCCGACAAGGGCGCGACCGGACGACCGGTACCCCTGCTGATGCACTACCTGCTGAAACGCGCCGGGAAAATCGGGTGACCCAGATCTTCTTCTTCCATAACGCCACCGACCGGATCAGCGCAACGGTAGCACTGATTGTCAAGACCGTCGCCCAGAAGAAGCGCCTGCTTGTCTACGCACCGGATGCAGCGCTTGCCGCCGCACTCGACCGTCAGCTGTGGACCTCCCCGCCGACCGGCTTTGTCCCGCACGTCGATGCCAACTCGCCGCTGGCCAGCGAGACGCCGGTGCTAATTGCCGGTGCGATCGAGTCGGTGTCGCACGACGAGCGACTGTTCAATCTCTCCAGCGAAGTGCCGCCGGGGTTTGCTCGCTTTACCAGCCTGATCGAGGTGGTCGGACAAGGCGAGGAAGACCGCGCCAACGGCCGCAAACGAGCCAGATTCTACAAGGATCGCGGCTATGACGTCAGGTATGTCGATTACTCGGGGAGAAACTGATGGCCGACGACAAGGACCTGCTCAGCCGGGCCGACTCACTGATCAAACCGGAAGGCGTCGCCAACAGCGAGCGCCGCGAGAGCACCCGCCAGATGCGCCGGCGGCGCAGTTTTCTGGCCTCACCAACGCCTTCGGATGTTGAGCGTTTTGCACGGCGAAGCAGCGAAGACGATGGCCTGCCGCTACTGACCGAGGTAGTGGTTCCCGAGGAACCCGAGCCTGAAGAGAGCGTCGAGAGTATTGCCGCCGGCCTGAGACCCGCCCTTGCCGTCGATCTCGCAAGACTGATCGACTGTCATCTGGCCGCCGAGTTGCCGGCGCTGGTCGACGCCAGCTTGCGCGAGGCTTCGGATCACTTGCGACACGGCATCGAGACGACGCTCACCGCCGCCTTGCGCGACTTTGTCGGTCAGCGCGGGCAGCTGCCGCTGCCACTGGAAGATCCCGACAGCAGCGAAGCAAGGGCCGCCGACCAGGAGTAAGCGGGAGTCGCTGGACGTATTGCCGGAAGGCGGCGCCGCCACCCGGAGCGGCCGCTCGATCCGGTATAATGCGCGCTCCTGCAATCCACCCGTTCGCCCCCATGGAACTCGCCAAGAGCTTTGAACCAGCAGAAATAGAACGTCGCTGGTACCCCGAATGGGAAGCCCGAGGCTACTTCGGCGCCGGTCTCGCTACCGATAAACCTGAAGCCTTCTGCATCCTCCTGCCGCCGCCCAACGTCACCGGCACCCTGCA
>DPSD01000062.1 GCA_003538495.1 Accumulibacter sp. | reverse complement strand
CCGCACGGGAAAACAAAGGGCCGTCAATGCCCCCCCGGAGAACATAGCCGATGGTGTGCGTTAGGGGCCTGTCGGGGTCCGACAGGCAATTCGATGCGAACCAGCCGTTCGCCTGTTGCTTTCCGATGGCCCAATCGACCTGGCGAAGGCCCGCGCTGCCGTAACCCTTGCCCGGGGCAAGCCGATCTGCTTCGAAAAGACCCCAGGCGACATGCGTTTCATAGGCCTTTTCACCGGGCGCGGCAAACGGCGTCGGGTGCTTGCGCCAACAACCGTCGGGATCGAGCGAATCGCGCAGCCACGCCGCCGCCGAGTGCATCGACTCCATGTACCGTGGGTCATTGTATTGGTCCGCGCCGGCAGCCAGGCCCATCAGGATCTGACCGGTGTTGAAGGTGACCGGCACGCGCGGTAGCGAATCGACAAGCCCGCCCTGAAACCCGCCTTCGGGAAACTGGATGGCAACGCACCAGTCCAGCATTCGTCGCGCTCTCGCATGAAGGTCAGCGCTGCCGCGGCGCCGAGCGAGCTCGATGATCGTGGGAATGATGTAGCCGGTGGTTTCCGGGTAGGAGGTCGCCCAGCCCTTGGTCAGGCTGTAATGGCGGGCGACGCCGCCGTCCGCCGATGCGGAGTGGTCCTGGGCAGCACACAGCCACCCCGCACACGCCTCAATGACGGCGTCGGGACCTGGATCGGTCGCCGCGAGACCTTGGCGATCCTTCTCCATTTCGATCCTGGCGGCTGGAGAAATCCTGGGTGGTGACAACTTGCGCTTGATGTTTTCGAGCAGGCGGATCATTGATACCTCTTGAGCATGGTAGGCAGAAATGCCGCTAATGAAGCAGCCCCTTTGCTTTTGCGAAACGCCAGCGAGTGGCAGACCAACTTGCGACACGAGCGACCCATCGGGATGCAGATGTCGTTTCGCGTCATCCGGGAATCCCCGACCCGCACGCAATCAACCCTGGACATGAACACCGCCCGGCGCGGCGCGATCGCGGCAGGGCGAGCCGGTGCAACAACCAACGGCAGTCCGCCGAAAGCCATTCCACGATCAGGCATGACCGACATCACGAGGCCAGTTGCGCGGATCGCAGGCGCGAATTCTGCAACAGGTTTCTGGCAAGCCTGGTCCCGAAACGAAAGCGGGTTCGATCCCACGGGGTGAAACGAGGCAGTTGCATCAGGTCACTTTGCGCATCGGCCACGCCCCACGCTGTCGTTACCGCCGCGTCAAAACCCAGGCCGCGGATGATTTCGGCGTCCTCCGCGCGATAGTCGACATCCGGTTTTCCATTGGGATAAGCAAACAGGCCGACGCGCTCCTGCAGGAGCGATTCCAGGAATCGCCTGCTCTCGGTAACCTCGGCCCTTACGTCGTCGGGTTGCAACCGGGCGAGAATGGGGTGCGTAGCCGTGTGTGCACCAATCGACATGCCCGCGCGGCGCATTATCCTGACCTGTTCCGCGCTCATCATCAGATCCGGTGGTAATCGTGCGCCCGACACCGCAGCAATGTAATCAACGACCCTGAGACGTTCCCGGGAATCGCGATACTTGACATCGCTCAGAATGCTGATAATCGCCTGGCGAATGGCATTGGCCGAAGTCAATTGATGCACCCCAAGCCCCTCGCGCGAAAGATCAAGACGGGATTCCTGGCAGCGGCGAACGGACTCAATAACAGTGTCATTCCACATCCGCCCACCATCAAGATAAGCCGTGGCAATGAAAAACGTCGCTGTCAGACCATGGGCCTGGAGAATCGGCATGGCGACCGTACAATTATCCGCATAACCGTCGTCGAAAGTGATTGCCGCCGCCCTCGGTGGCAGCGTCCTCTCCTTCAGCCGAACAACGGCCTGTTCGAGCGGGAGAACATTGAACCAGTCCTTGATCCAGCCAATGGTTCGATCAAAATGAGCCGCATCGAGATCCCAGTTCAGAACCGGGTCTCGATGCGCGAGCACGCGATGAAAAATCAGGATCGACAATCGTCCGGACCGCCCACCAGGTGACAAAACACCCGCTATTGATTTCACGATCATACCGGTGCCTGCGACGCCTTGACCGGCAGGTCCGATGGTTTGCCGGCACTCGCGGCCCCGAGCGCACCGACCGCCGCCGGTTTCCAGCCGCTTTCGCGCAACCAGCGCTGCGTGACGACGAGAATGACCATGATGTTGTAGGGCAAGTCGAAATACGCGAGACTCAAAAAGGCGCCACCTGCCAGGTAACCGACCAGCGAAACCTGGAACATTCCGGTCAGGTGAAAAACCCAAGCCACTCCAGGTTGCCCCCTTGTTTCTCTCCTCAGCTTTCCGGCCAGACGAAATGTCAGCCCCCAGATCAATAGAAACAGAACTAGCCCAACATAACCATGCTCTCCAAGTACTGAGAAATAGATGCTATGTGCGGCGAAGGCATTTCTCCAAGTCTCCGGAGCGTACAGCGTGTAAGTAAGTGCGTTATAAATTTCATAACCGCCGCCAGACAACCGGTGATTCGCCAAATTAAAGCAAAACTGCCATGCAATGAGTCGATCTTTTGCGGAATTGTCCTCCTCGTACGTTGTTATCGTTGCCATACGGTTACTCCACGAATCCGGCATGAACGAAATCAAGCCTATCGCGACGGCGACAACTACTATGCCGACCAGCCCTTTTCTATTTGAGCGGTACCAAAACACCGAGCCCATGGCCGTAATCGCGAGCAGCGCCCCCCTCGATTGTGATCCCAATGCAGAAACAGCAGACAACAACATCAACATTAACAGACCGAAACGCACCCACCGATGGGTAGACACCACACGCAAGTAATACATCATCGGGATAACCATGATCGTAGCAACGGCGAGCGCGTTGTTATCCCAGAAAAATGAGTCCTCCGGGCCCCACACACGGTACTCCCCGCCGGTCGTAATCGTAAACAACCCACCCTTGAAACTGTAATAACCAACCGACAGAACGTTGACCCAAATGAATAGCTCAATATGCTTTCGTTCATGCAGAGCCATCAACGCGACGGCTGTCATGAGCTGAATCTTCAAGACCTTGTTGAGCTGATCCCATGATCCTAGAGGATTTATGGCAAATGCCGTGGTCAGACACATCCATACGACAAATAGAACCAGGACGATAACGGGAGGCGACCACGGCATGCGCAATTTGTCGCGCGTGAAGACCAACGACAGGAGCGCCGCGCCCGCAGCTACAGCGGCAACTGGCAGTGTCGATGCAAAGCCAAAAGCAAGTCTGTGGGGGTTCATGATGCTGATCCAGGTCCACAACATCACGGCGACCCAAGTATGACGAAGAGCGAACGGCAAGGCCCCCAGAATAATGCCGACAAGCAGCAAATCACGCATTTACACTTTCCTTAACACGCCCACGACTCCCCGCACTAGAGCTTTCACGCCCACCATTGCCTGCTTCCCGTGGAAACTGTGACACGACAACTGCAGATGCACTGGGAGCGGTGGTGACGCCTAGCAAGGTCGAAGTTTGTCCTTTGCGAATACCTGACGTCGCCTAACTGGGCCAGACGCGCACCGCGCCTCCCGCATCCGGCTGGGAAGGATTGGCCGGAACTCAAGACAGCCGATCAAATTCCGGTCGTACAACCAGAGTTCAGATAAGCGAGCCCCCTCGAATCGTGTTTCCCGCGCATGCCGAGCGCTAGCGCAAGCAGGGGAGTCGCTGGTGGCGCGATTTATCGCTGCACCAGACAGCAAGTGAGGTGGGGCCAAGCACGCAGCCTGCCCACCACCACTCGCTGCCGTCGAGAACCTGCCTCTTGTTGTCAGCCACCGTCAAGACCCCCACATCATCATCGATGAAACCCAACAAGTTATCTGACACCCCGCACGAACTACTGGACGCGCGCGATCACCGAAGTAGACTTTAGTGCGCCAGATCATAACCCACATTCCCTGACAGCCTGAACCGCAGTCACTCCCGGCCTTCTCGTGCGATCGCCAAGACCCGTTTGGACCACTTCGACCGCTTCGGCCACCCTGCTCGCCTACCATCCAGAATAGGCTCATGGCGCGCCGGCAGCGAGGAACTGCGTCACGCTTTGCCCATCGAGCCGACACTGCGCCACGGTCAACCCGCTGCCCCCCCTCCCTGTGCCACATGCCGCTGGCTGACCTTGCTCACCACATAGCGATACTTGCCGCTGGCCTCGGCTTCGATTGCTTCCGGATATTCGATGTCGAGTCGTACGCCCTCGCCAAGCCTGGCGCGAAAAGCCGCGCGGATCTGTTGCTCGGCCGACGGCTGTTGAAAGCTGCCATCGCTCACCAGTTGCAAGCGACAATGCTGCAGCGTTTCCTGGATCACCTTGAAGCCGTTGACCCCGGGCATGTCGCGCAGGACGATGGCGATCGCCACGGCGAGGACGATCGAGCCGTCTTCGGCCAGGAGCACATCGTTGGTTCTGCCACGCACCTCTTTCAGCAAGGGCAGGCCGCGGCCGCAGGCGCATGGACGGTCGTCGAGCACCGCCAGATCGCCGTTCCTGTAGCGGACGAACGGAAAGCCGGTGCTGTACAGATGGGTCACCAGCACCTCGCCCGGTACGCCCGGTGGCAGGGGCCGGCCCTGCGCGTCGACCACTTCGACGATGATGTCTTCAGCGGTGATGTGCATTCCGCCATGCGGGCAGGCGTGGGCGATGAATCCCGAATCGCGGCCGCCATAGCCGTTGGCGACGGGACAACCGAAAACCCGCTGCATGACGTCTGTCTGATGCGGATACAGCGTCTCGGCCGTGCAGAAGGCGACCCGAATGCCGAGGTCGTCCAGACGGACTCCCTGCTGCTCTGCGCGCTGGGCGATCAGCGTCATCGACGACGGATAGCCGAACAGCATCCGGGGCGCAAAGCGGCGAATCTCGGCGATAAAGCGATCCATATCGGTTTGCGACATCGCCGTCGCCGGCAGCAGCCTGCTGCGCAGCAGGCAGTCGCGCAATTGCTTGACGCGATCCTGCCGGGTCAGTTCGATCGGGCTGGACCAGATCACCAATTCCCGGTCGCCGATGTCGACATCCCACCAGCGCGTCGCCCGCCACTTGGCAGCGACGTCGTGACTGATGCGGGTGTTGCTGATGTTGAAACGCAGCGGATCGCCCGTCGAGCCGGTGGTCGAAAACAGCCTGACCGGTTCGGGCAACTCGGAACGCAAACGCTCGAACTCGCTGCGGATGATGCCCTTGGTCAGCAGCGGCAAGCGCGCCAGATCGCCGATGCCAGAGATCGTGGCTGGATCGAAATCGAGCGCGCGAAACAGATCGCGATAGTACGGCACATGGGCGGCGCACTCGCCGAGGAATTGGCGCAGCCGGTCAAGCTGCAGGGCGCGAATCGCCGCCGGCTCAAGCCACTGACTGCGCTCCAGCGCACCCTTGACGGCGACCGTGCTGTGCTTCTTCAAGTGCTCGTGGAGCGGGAACAGCAGCTTCGCCGCAAACGATGTGTAGACCCCCATCAACTCCTCCGCGCGGCCATCGAGACCGCATGTCCTGATCAGAGCCTGACGACCGAATGCGCCAGGCCGGGGCGATCACTACCGGTCCAGGTGACGATCGATACTCGACAGGTGGGCGTCCCAGCCATACCGCGCGACGACCTGCTGACGGGCGGCAATACCCATTGCCGCCGCACGTTCCGGCGCCCGCAACAGCGCCTCGACCTGTGACACGTACTCGGGGACGCCGCCGGCGGTCAGGAAGTCGCGCCCGGCAACGGCGTCGACGGCGGCGGCGCACTCCTGCGAAGCAACGACCGGCAAGCCCATGGCCATCGCTTCGAGAACCTTGTTCTGAATTCCACGCGCCAGGCGGAGCGGCGCGACGACCACCGCGGCGTGCTGCAGGTACGGGCGGACGTCGGGGACCGTCCCGGTGACAACGATTTGCGCACTGGCCAGCGCCTGGACGGCGGGCGTCGGGCTGCGTCCGACAATGTAGAAGCGAAGCCTGGGCCAATTCGGCAGCAACTGCGGCAGCATTTCGGCCGCGAACCAGCTTACCGCATCGATGTTCGGCCAGTAGTCCATGGCGCCGGTGAATACCAGCGGCAACTCGTTCTCGCCGTACGGTGACGGCAGCGCATGGGCAGGCGAGAAGTAGTCGGCATCGACCCCGTTGCACATCGCTTCGAGCCGGCCGTCGCACTCCGGAGCCAGCCGACGAAACAGATCGGTCTCGTTGTCGGTGACGAAAAACGATCTTTCGGCTTCCATTGCCACCGCACGCTCGAAAGCCAGCAGGCGCTCGCCTTCGCGCCGGTAGAGCCAGGACATCGGCCAGCGGTGATTGGCCGCGTACTGGGTCCACTTGGCCGAATCGACGTCGACAAAGTCGACCAGCTTGCGCAAGTCCGGGCGACCCCGGACATAACTCGCCATCACCGAAGAGAAGATCACCGCCGCGTCGATCGGCTGCTCGTGCAGCGTCCGCTCGACCCACGCCTGCAGGCCGGCGTTGCGATAGTAGGGGAGCGTCAGCGCCTCCATGCCGAGCAGACCGCGCAGACTCAGGAGCCGGGCAATGCGTGGCGACAGACGGGCAATGTGCAGGTCGGCGCAATACCGCGACACCGTATCGACATGAACCTCGTCCTGCGGGTCGTCGATGAAGGTGCCGAGGAAGACCCGGTGGCGAGCCGCCAGATGCTTCAGCAGGTGATACGAGCGAACCTTGTCACCCTTGTTCGGGGGGTACGGCAAACGGTGTACGAGATACAGGAGATTGGCCATGCGATCGCTCAAACGGTGTCAGGCAAGAATCCGGGCCGACGCGAGACAGCGCGGCAATGGTGCGTCGCGATCAAACGGCGGCACTGCGGCCAAACCGGCCCAGGGCCAGGCGATAGGCCTCGCGATAACGCGCAACACTGGCCACCCAGGTGCGCTCGACTTCGACGAAGTGGCGCGCCTGCGTGCGAATCCGCGGCCAGGACTGGCGCCGCGAGAGGATGTCCTCGATCGCCGCTTCCAGCGCAGCGGCATCGCCGGCACGAAACAGAAAGCCGGTTTCGCCATCGCTGATCAACTCCCGGTGTCCGCCAACGTCGGAGGCAACGAACATCCGTCCCTGCGCCATCGCCTCGAGTGGCTTCAGCGGCGTGACCAGTTCGGTGAGGCGCATCGGCAAGCGCGGGAAGGCCAGCACGTCGATCAGTTCGTAGTAGCGCTGAACGTCGGCGTGCGGCACACGGCCGGTGAAAATGACCTGATCCTGCAGGCCGGCGGCCACCACCTGCGCCTTGAGATTGCTCTCCTGCGGCCCGCCGCCAACCAGCAGCACGCGCAACTGCGGATGCCGGGGCAACATCCGCCGTGCCGCCTCGACCAGCAGGTCAAGGCCTTCATAGCCATAGAAGGAGCCGACGAAGCCAAGGACGGTCGCGCCATCGAGTCCCAGCGAACGACGAAGCGCCGGATCCGGCTCGGCGCCGAAGGCGAACAGGCCAACGTCCACCGCGTTCGGGATCACCGTGATGCGATCCGGCGACAGGCCGCGCTGGACGATATCGCCACGCAGGCCCTCGCAAATCGTCGTCACCTGATCGGCACGGCGAAGCGCGAAAGTCTCCATCGCCCGCGAGACCCGGTAGCGCAAGCCGCCTTCGACCGTCGACCCGTGATCGACCGCGGCATCCTCCCAGAAAGCGCGGACCTCATAAACGACCGGCAAACGGTGACGACGGCCGACCCACAGACTGGGCAGGGCGTTGAGCACCGGCGAATGGGCGTGGATGATATCCGGCTGCGTTGCCCGGACGACCTGGTCGAGGCGGGCAGCGGTCAACCGCATCTGGGCAAACAGGCCGGTGCCGACGGCGCTCGGCGTGCGATGGAAAAGCCAGCCCTCGACATCCTCGTGCAGCACGCTCCCGGCCCCTTGTTTGGGGGTCGTCAGATGAACCGTCTGCCAGCCCAGCGCGCGCTGCTGGCGCAGGATCGCCAGGGTGCGGAAGGTGTAGCCGCTGTGCAGCGGCAACGAGTGATCGAGGACATGCAGGATCCGCAGACTCATCGCAATCCCTGCCGCTCGGCGACAATCGCCGGTTGATCGAGCGGAGCGTCGAGCACATTGCGCAGGAAGGCCTCGAACATCAGCACCGTCCACAGCGGCGCGCTGTAGTCGCGCGCACCCGATTGATGGGCATCGACCAGATGCCGTAGGTAATCCTGATTGAACCAGCCGGTGGCTGCCAGGCGCGGGCCGAGCACCGCTTCACGCACCCGTTCCTTGAGCGGGCCGCGAAACCAGCGCGCCAGTGGCACGGCAAAGCCCATTTTCGGCCGATACAGGATGTCGTTCGGGAGGCTGGGCTCCATCGCCTTCTTCAGCAGAAACTTGCCTTCCTTGCCGCGCACCTTGAGTTCGGACGGCAGCGTTGCCATCCATTCGACCAGTTGGTGATCCATCAGGGGCTCGCGCACCTCCAGCGAGTGCGCCATGCTGGCGCGGTCAACCTTGGTGTTGATGTCGCCAACCAGATAGGTCTTGAGGTCGAGGTACTGGATCAGCGCCAGCGGATCGTCGGTACCCGCCCGTCCGGCATGATGGCGAAAGACGTCCTGGGCGCTGTAGCCGTCGATTTCACTGCGGAAACGATCGGTGAATAGCTGTCCGCGCATCGGCCCGCGCATGATCGAGACCGAATGGAAGTAGGCTTCGACCGAGTCCCTGGCCAGACCTTCGAAAGTCGTCTTGGCGCGAAAGACGCGCGGCGCCCAGTCGGCTTTCGGGTACACCCGACCGAGCAGACCGAAGACGCCCCGCCGCACGCTGTGCGGCACCGCCGAGCGCATCCGCTCTTCCATCAAATGCAGCCGATAGCGGCGATAGCCGCCGAAGGTCTCGTCGCCGCCGTCGCCCGAGAGAGCCACCGTCACGTGCTTGCGGGCCAGCTGGCAGACCCGATACGTTGGAATGGCCGAGCTGTCGGCATAGGGTTCGTCGTACAGCCTGGCCAGGGTATCGATCAGGTCGAAGTCGTCGCTGGCCACCGTTTCGCTGTGATGATTGGTGCGATACTGGTCGGCGATCTGTTGCGCGAAAACGGCCTCGTTGTAGGCCGGATCATCGAAGGCGATCGAGCAGGTATTGACCGGATCGGCCGAGAGCCCGGCCATCAGCGCGACGACCGCGCTCGAATCGACGCCGCCGGAGAGAAATGCGCCCAGCGGCACTTCCGCAATCATCCGCAGGCGAATCGACTCGCTGAGCTTGTCGTTGAGCTGCGCGCACGCCTCCTCGACCGTGCACGGGCTGGCCAGACTGAAGCGCAGGTCCCAGTATTCCTTCGGCTCGGCAACCGGCTGGCCGCGACGCAGGGTCAGGGTATGCGCCGGCGGCAGCTTCCGGGCCTGACGAAAGATCGTTCGCGGTTCGCACACGTAACCCAGCGCGAAGTACTCTTCGACGGCCAGCGGATCGATGTCGCGTGCCAGTCCGCCGTGCGCCAGCAAGGACTTGAGTTCCGAACCAAAGAGGAAGGTGCCGTCCGGCAGCAAGGCGTAGAAGAGCGGCTTGACCGCCAGCCGGTCGCGCGCCAGAAAGAGCGTCTCCTGGTTGCGGTCCCACAGGGCAAAGGCGAACATGCCGCGAAAGCGGCGAACGCAATCCTCGCCCCAGGCCTCCCAGGCGTGGACGATGACCTCGGTATCGCTGCGCGTGTGGAAGACGTGGCCAAGCGTCTGCAACTCGGGGATCAATTCCTGATAGTTGTAGATTTCGCCGTTGAACACCACGCAAACGCTCTGGTCCTCGTTGTAGAGCGGCTGCTGGCCAGTCGACAGGTCGATGATCGAGAGCCGCCGGTGCCCCAGGCCAA
>DPSD01000269.1 GCA_003538495.1 Accumulibacter sp. | reverse complement strand
GGGGGGAGCCTAGCGGCGGGGGTCTGCCGCAGGCAGTCCCCCAAGAGCGAGCACCCGCAGGGGGCTTTGCTGCTCTCTGAATCAGCCTATCTTCACCGCCCGGCGCTGCGGCCGGCGCTCCCGTTTCTCGACCTGCTGCTGCGGCTCGACACTGCGCGCGCGCTCCCGCTCGATCACGTCATCGACCACCGCACGAACCTGCCTCTCAATCCCCTCCCGGCCCAGCACGCTCTTGGTCGCCAGGTCATTGAAGTCAGTAAAACCCTTCGGGTTCGCCGCCTGCTCGCCAGGCGCGAAGATCGGTAGCAGGACCTTGCCGCCGACCGCCTTGGCCGCTTCCTCGGCCTTGCTGCGGCCGGGGTTGATTTCCTGGGTGGCTTCCAGGTGCTGGTCGTCGTCGCCGGCGATCACGACGGGCTTGTCCGGGAACTTCGCCTGCAAGGCCTTGGCGACGGGCAACAGATTTCCCGAGTCGAAAGCGGCGACGGTCGCAAAGCCCAGCGTCTGCCGCAGACTGCTGGCCGTCGCGTAGCCTTCGCCGATGACTAGGGCAGGGGCCTTGGCCAGAGCGTCCAGGCCGCCGAGGGCATGGAAGCAGCCTTCCTTGCGGCTGTCCTTGGCGAAGCGCTTGGTGCCGTCCTCCTGGATGTACTGCGTGGTCCACTGCTTGCCGTCGGCGTCGATGGCCGGGATGTAGGTTTCCTTGCCTTCGCTGTCTGTGAAGACCCCTGCCTGCGGTTCGATGCCCTTGGCCTGCATGTAGCTGGTCGGCTCGGTAACTGGCAGCAGCTTCGTCATCTGCCTGCCGACCCGCTGCGCCGTCTGCTCGTGCAACCGCTCCTGTTCGGCGGCGCGGGCTTGCAGCTTTTCGGCCGCTTCGGCCTGCAGCTTGGCCTTCTGCTCGGGATCGAGCGCGTAGCCCTTCGACTTCCACTTCATGTCGACGCCGGTCTTGTTGTTCTTCATGTAGCCGGCCGGGTGGCCGTCCAGGTGGCCGACATAGAAGCCGGATCCGGCTTTGTCACTGAGTTTGTCGCCTTCAACGCTGATACGGTGTTTCTTACCGTCCATCATCGGATGATCACCGCCGATGACACAGCCGATCGCGCGCAGCGCCGCGGCGAACTCGTCGCGCGGCGACATCGCCGGCCCTTGCTGGCCGGCGATGTTTTCCGGCAACCAGCGTTGCAACCGGCTTCTGTCGGCATTCGCACCGGCATACCAGGACTTCGTCGCGTTGTCCCACAACGCACCGGCGACCTTGGCGGCGCTGCGTTCGCCGTAGGGAACGGCGAGGTACTGGCGTTCCCGAGCGTGCTGAGTGCGCTTTTTCTCGGGCTTGGCGGGGCCGTTCGGGTCCGTGGCGGTTTTTGCTGCCCATTTCGCGAAGGAGGCGGGATCCTTGATGCCTGCCGGAAGGTACCAGGATTGTTCCTGACGATCCCAGCGCGCACCGAGCGCCTTTGCTTCGTCCTTCTCCTTGAACGGCACATCGAGATAGGTCCTTTTCGCGGGCTCTGTCTCGTTCGCCGCCGCTACCGGCGGCTTCTCGCTCTCGCGCGTGTTCTCCGCGATGCGTCGCTGAATATCGGCGTCGTTGAGTACGGCGGCCAGGTCGGCCGACTTGCGCGCCTCTCTTGCGGCGGCGATCTCCTCGGCGGTGCTGTCGGGATTGCTGCGCACCCGCTCTTCCTCGATGCGCGCAAGTTTGGCGGCCTGCTCGTGCGCATTGGCTTCGGTCTGCGTGAGAGCCTGCATGGTGGCCTCCTGGTTTTCGTGGTCTGAAATGTTCGGCTCGACCGGTGCGATCTGCTCGGGGGCCTGCTCGCTGGCCTGTTGCTGAACCTGCTGTTGTTCCAGCGTCAGCACATAGGCGTGGATCTTTTCGGCGTCGGCGGCGGCGCGGAACACTTCGAGCGGGTCGTCCTGCAGGACCTTGATCCACGTTCCGACGTAGGCGGCATGCTGGCCGGGGTCGTGGCCGATGCCGAGTTCGTCACCGAGGATCATGCTGGCAATCTCGGCGCGCAGCTCTTCCTTGGCATAGGCCTCGCTGCCGAAAGGATGCTCCAGGTCACGGGCAAGGCGGGACGGGTGGCCGGTCCAGTGTCCCAGTTCGTGCAGCACCGTCGCGTAGTAGGCGTCGGCGCTGAAGAACTGGCCCTTTTCGGGGAGGTGGATGCTGTCGGACGCCGGCCGGTAAAAGGCGCGGTTCTGCGGGCCGTGCTGGATCAGCGCACCGGACGCTTGCAGGATGTGTTCTGCGCGTTCGATGGCATTCCATTCCTGCACTTTACGCGGTGGCAGCGGCGCCAGGCCGTCGATCTGCTCGGCGTTGAACACCGTCGCAAAAAATACTCTCGGCCGTTCCAGCGGTACGGCGTCTTTCACCGGCTGGCCCTGGGCGTCGAGGACCGGCTTGCCGCTGTCGTCGGTGCGGGTCTGTTCTTCGCTGAACTTCCAGTACTGGATCGGCGTTCCTTTCTCGCCTTTGCGCACCTGCGCGCCGGCGGCAGCCGCCTGCTTGTAGGTCATCCAGCGTTGGTCGCTGCGACTCTGGCCGAGCAGCTGGATGGCGTTGATGCCGCGATAGCGCTTGCCGGTGGTCGGGTTGATCGGGATGAAGGAACCCGGCTCG
>DPSD01000071.1:1689-5510 GCA_003538495.1 Accumulibacter sp. | reverse complement strand
TCGGGTACCTCCCGGTCTGCATCGGTCCCGCGCAGGGCAGCGAGCGCATCGGCCCCCAGGGCCTGCAGGCCGGCGAGCGGGCGATCGTCTCCGGCCTCATGCGCGTGCGACCGGGCATGACGGTGCAGCCGCAGCCGGCCGACGCCGCGGCCGCTGCGGTCACACCGGCGCCGCAGGGCCCCGCGCCCGACCGTTCCTGACCCCCGCGGAGCAAATGGCCATGAACCGACTTGCGAGACTCTTCGTCGACCGCCCGATCGTTGCGATCGTGCTGTCGCTGGTGCTGCTGCTGGCCGGCCTGCTCTCGATGGGAAGGCTGCCGCTGACCGAGTACCCGAACGTGATGCCGACCACCGTGCAGGTGCGTGCCGCCTACCCGGGCGCGAACCCGCAGGTCATCGCCGACACGGTCGCCACGCCGCTCGAGACCGAACTGACCGGTCTGCCCGGCCTGCAGTACATGGGGTCGAGCGCCAGCGGCGACGGCCGCTACCTACTGACGCTGACCTTTTCGGCCGACACCGACCCGGCGCGTGCCGAGACCGACACGCAGAACCGCGTCGCGCGCGCTCTGCCGCGACTGCCGGCCGAGGTGCAGAAGCTCGGGGTCGTCAGCGAAAGCGTTGCACCGGACATGCTCATGGTCGTGCACCTGACATCACCCCAGGGACGCTACGACCTCCTGCACCTGTCCAACTTCGCCCAGCTGCAGGTGCGAGATGCGCTGCTGCGCGTACCGGGCGTCAGCAAGGTCGTGGTCTGGGGCGCGGGCGACTACAGCCTGCGAGTCTGGCTCGACCCCGATCGCATGGCCGCGCGCGGCCTCGTGGCCGGCGACGTGGTCGACGCGATCCGCTCGCAGAACCTGCAGGTGGCCGCCGGCTCGGTCGGCCAGCAGCCGGATGCGCGCAGCGCGCACCAGCTGCCGCTGACGGTGGCCGGCCGGCTGACCTCACCCGACGCCTTCGGCGACATCGGTCTCAGGAGCGGGCCCAGCGGCGAGCAGCTGCGGCTGAGGGACGTGGCGCGCGTCGAGCTCGGCGCCAGCTCCTATTCGCTGCGCAGCCTGCTCGACGGGGCGCCCGAACTGCTGGCGCGACGCCTCGCGGCGGGCGTGGCGACCGGACTGGCGCTGGCGTCGCTGGCGATTCTCGTCGAGCGCGCCGGCTATCCGGGGCTGCTGGATTTCTCGACTGCGTATCGCAGCACGGCGCTGTTCTGGGAGATGCACGTTGGTGGCGCGGCGCTGGATGCCTTTCTCGCCATGGCCGTGCCGTTTGCCGTGCACGCGGTGCTGCGCGCGCCCGGCCCGCTCGCCTGGGTACTCGCCGCAGCGCTGGCGTTGATTGCCGCCTACGCTGGGCTGACCAGTTTTTCGCGCGGCGTCTATCTGAGCGTCGGGTCTTCCTTGACCGTCCTGGCGGGCCTGCTGTGCTCGACTGCAGCGGGGGCTTCGCCGCCGGCTCAGGCGGCCGTTGTCCGGCCGTCGGAGCGCTGGCGGGTGTGGGGTGGCCGGGTGTTGGTGGGAGTGCTGATCTGCGAGCTGGTCGCGGTGCTGGCGCTCGGGGACTTCATGGGCCGTCGCTTGTCGGCCAGTGCGCGCGATCTGGGTGGGCGCCTGCAGCACTGGTCCGAAGGGTTGAGCCTGCTGCGCAGTCCGGCGGAGGTCCTGTTCGGCAGGGGACTCGGGCGTTTTCCGGCCAACTACTCGCAGGCGGTGCCCGGGCGCGAGCTGCCGGGTCGCCTGCGCGTCATCGATCTACCGGGGCAGGCTCAGGGAAGCTACCTGCGCCTCTTCGGTCCGCGCCACAGCGAGCACCTGCGCGGCGCCTTCGACCTGCTGCAGCGCGTGCCGTCGCTGGCTGAGGGGACTTACACGGTAGTCATCGAACTGCGGTCGGCGCGACTGGCGCGGCTGCGCGTCGAGCTGTGCCAGCGGCACCTGCTGTACGCCGTGCCCTGCGGTCGTAGCGGCGTCTTGGTGCACCAGGGCGGCGAGCAATGGCAACAGGTGTCGCTGGGGCTGACGGCGAGCAAGCAGACGGGCGGCTGGTGGCGGCAGGCGGGGCCCGGATTCATCAGCTTGCAGTTCGCCGGACCGGCCGACTTCATTGATATCGGCAAGGTCAGCGTGCTCGCCGCCGATGGTCGCGAGCTGCTGCGCAATGCCGCCTTTTCGGACGGGCTGAGGCATTGGTTCTTTGCCGGGCACGACTACTTCGTCCCCTGGCATATCGACAACCTGTTTCTCGAACTGCTGATTGATCAGGGAGCGATCGGGCTGCTGCTGCTGCTCGGCCTGCTGGTTCTGGCCTTTGCCAACCTGCTTGGCGGTCCCGGCCGAGCGCAGACGCTGGCGCCCTACCTGCTGGCCTCGCTGCTGGCTGCTGTGGTGGTTGGTATGGTTTCGAGCCTGCTCGACATGCCGCGGACTGCTTTCCTGTTCTTCTTGCTGCTATGCTTTGCCCTGTTCCTCGACGAGGAGCCCGCCGCGGACCCTCCCCGAACGCCTGTCTGCCCGCCGGAAAAAGCGATTGCAGACCTCTCGCAGAGTAAAATTACGGCATAAGCCATTCGGAGCAAGAATACAATAACATGTTTTATCATACGCTTATGACTATTTCTCAAGTTGGTTTCGTTGTCCCGGAGGGGCGCCTGGCGGTTTGCCACAAGGCGTATTGCCCGCTCCCTGTGCATTAGGTCACGGTCTTCATTTCTCTGCACTGATAGCCTTCGTTTCGTGACGTTCGCCGAGTTGTCCTGGTCTCACTCCAGGTTTCCGCAGGCCGGTCATCAACGACAAGTTTTCAGGTTCGCACTTGCAAGGGGTCTATCGTGATCAAGGTGTTCAATCATTGGTTTTATCGGACGACCATAGCCCGGGTGGTGATCGACCTGATGTTCCCGGTGCTCTGCGTGATCCTTGCCGCCATCTGGATCGGGCGTGGAGGTCAGCTCGCCCTTGAGAAAGTGGCTTTCTATGCGGTGATCTTTGCGCTCGCGACGATCGTCTTCAGCGCCTGGCTGGGCATCTATCAACGGGTCCACAGCCGTACCCGGACAGAGACCAGGGCGCGGGCGGTGTTGTCCCTCTACCTGGCAATTCCGCTGGCCTATGCCGTTTTTGCGCTGTTGTCGGTAGCCGAGGTCGATCGGGGTTACCTGCTCCTTTCCGGATTGGCGGCGCTGTTTGCGACGCTGGTTCACCGGGTTCATTCGGCACACAGCCGCACGGGTTTGCTGCTCAGTCACCGGGTACTGGTTTTTGGTGCCGGCGAGGAGGCGGAGAACGTCGGCCGCGTGCTGCGCAAGTCCGATCCGGAGATCCAGATCGTCGGTTTCTATCCCAGCCCTACCGACCTGGAGATCATCGTTCCGGCACAGGTCCTGCTGCCGCGCGAGATGTCGCTGTCGGACACCGCGCATTCCCTGAAGGTGGATGAAATCATCGTCGCCGTTCGCGAACGCCGCGGTGGCGCGCTGCCCCTGCGTGAACTGCTGGACTGCAAGCTTTCGGGCGTCAAGGTCCTCGATCTGGCCAGCTACTTCGAACGTGCGCTCGGGCAGATCCGGATCGATTCGCTGCGTGTCAGCTGGCTGATTTTCGGCGAGGGCTTTCGGCAGAGCTGGCGGCGAACCAGCATCAAGCGCCTGTTCGATATCGTCGTCGCGGCTTTCTTGCTGCTGCTGGCCATGCCGGTGATGCTGCTGACGGCGATCCTGATCGTTATCGAGGATGGCTTTCCTGTCTTCTACCGGCAGGAGCGGGTTGGCCTCGATGGCCGCTTGTTCAATGTCATCAAGTTTCGCAGCATGCGCAA
>DPSD01000071.1:0-1454 GCA_003538495.1 Accumulibacter sp. | reverse complement strand
TCAAGTTTCGCAGCATGCGCAAGGATGCCGAGGCTGATGGCCAGCCACGCTGGGCGACGGCCAACGATGATCGTGTGACGCGGGTCGGCAGGATCATCCGCAAGCTGCGCATCGACGAATTGCCGCAGCTGTACAGTGTGCTCACCGGCGATATGAGTCTGGTTGGGCCGCGTCCCGAGCGCCCGTTTTTCGTCGACCAGCTGACCCGTGACGTCCCCTTCTATGCCGTGCGCCACAGCGTCAAGCCCGGGGTGACCGGCTGGGCGCAGGTCAGTTACCACTACGGTTCGACGGTCGACGATTCGATCCAGAAGCTGCAATATGACTTGTTCTATGTCAAGAACCACAGCCTGTTCCTGGATATCGTGATTCTCTTTCAGACGGTCGGCGTCGTCTTGACCGGGAAAGGCGCCCAATGACGCTTCCGCTGCTGGGCGCGGCGTGTTCGCCGGTGTCGATTCGGGAGGAGCGCTGCCGGTGATGGACAGCAAGATGGCAATCATCTCCACCTGGAGTTACGGCTTGGCTGGCATCCTGGCGGCCTTACTGGCGCTCTACCTGGCGTCCGGCTGGCGCGCTGGCGGTCGCAGCCGCGCGATGTTCCTGGCGGTTAGCCTGTGTGCGCTATGGGGCTTGCTCGGGATGACCTTCGCGATCACCGGCCAGGCGATCTTCTTTGCTGGCGGCCTGTTGGCAGATGCGCTGCGCTTCGGCGGCTGGTATCTGTTCCTGCTCGTTCTGATGAAGCCGGAGGCGCCCGAGGGCCAACGTTCTCCGGGCCGCTGCGGCTGGTTGGGCGCGGTCGCGGTGCTGCTGTTCGTCGTCGGCTTCGGGTCGCAGCTCCTGGTGGTCTCGGGGATCGATCTGGTGATTGCCTACATGGTGCTGCCATCGCAACGCGTGGCCCTGTTCGCGTCGCTGGCCATGAGCGTCTTCGGCCTGGTGCTGATCGAGCAGTTGTTTCGCAAGGTGTCACCAGATTTTCGCTGGAGCATCAAGCCCCTGTGCCTCGGCCTGGGCGGGACATTTCTGTTCGACCTGTATCTGTACTCCGATGCGCTGTTGTTCAACCGGGTTGACGTGGACGCCTTCAGCATCCGCGGTTTTGCGCATGCGGTTGGCCTGCCGCTGGTCGCCTTGTCGGCGATCCGAAGCCATGACTGGAAGCGCCGGCTGGTGATGTCGCAGCGCGCCGCCCTGCAGTCCGCGACGCTGGTCATCGTTGGCATCTACCTCCTGTTCATGGCTTCGGCGGGCTATTACGTGCGCCTGTTTGGCGGCGAATGGGGGCGTGCTCTGCAACTGGCGCTGCTCTTTGCCGCGATGCTGGTGCTGGTCGCTCTGACCTTCTCGGGTTCGATGCGGGCACGGCTGCGGGTCCAGGTCGGCAAGCACTTCTTCAGCTACCGCTACGACTATCGCGAAGAGTGGCTGCGCTTCACGCAGACGCTTTC
>DPSD01000080.1 GCA_003538495.1 Accumulibacter sp. | reverse complement strand
CAAAAAGATAGGTGTCGGGAAAGAAGAGTCCCTCGGCGGCCACCTGTGGTGCGCCCAGCAGGCGCATGATCTCGGCTTCGGGAATACCCGTGGTTTCATGGCGAAGGTCCGGATGCGCATCGAGGCGCTCGCGCATTTGCCGGAAGGTCCACCCTTCGATGAATGCCAGTTCCGCCTGCGTGAAGTCGCCATGGGTCAGTTTCCTCAACAATTGCAGTTGTGTCACGCCGCGGGCGATTTCGTAGCTGCCGGCCTTGATCGAAGCTTCGACGCCCAGCAGCCTGGCGAGCAGGACCAGCGCCCAGGGATCGAGTTCGACACCGGCCGCAGCGATCTCTCGGATCGCGGTACGCAGGCTGCTACCGGGCGTGATCGTGAAATCGACCGTCGCACGTTCCAGACCGATCGGCGTCAGCAGCACGCTGGCGATCAGCGCACTCAGCAGCGCGCACACAACGGCAATTAAAACGAACAGGCGACTGAGGAGTTTGCGCATCAATCCGGCGAACCGACAGGCTGCGGGGCTGGAACAGGGAGAATGGACTTCGAGTGGCTATATAATAGCCGAAACACCCCGCCCTGAACCGAACTCCCGCGTTTCTGATCGCAGTCCATGCGGGCAAGGGCCGCAGGCCAGGGGTTTGTACGCTCACTACTGGATGAAGATGAGGCAACAATGAGCTCGATCTGGCAGGAAATTCTGGGTACTTCCGGTGCACGCATCGAGAAGGATTGGGTCACCGATTTCGGCGATGCCGCTGCAGAACTGGCGGCAGCCGCGGCGACGACAATCGTCGTGCCATTGAGTCATCTCGGCGTGATCCAGGTCAGCGGCCCTGAAGCGGCCACTTTTCTGCACAATCAATTGACCAGCGACGTCAAGCATCTGAACAGCGACGCGGCGCAGCATTCGGCCTGGTGCTCGGCGAAAGGCCGGATGCTGGCCAGCTTTCTGGTCGTCCGCGTCGGGCCCGACTATCAGCTGCAACTGTCGGCAGACCTGCTGCCGGCAATCGCCAGGCGCCTGCAAATGTTCGTCCTGCGCAGCAAGGTGCGGATCACTGACCAGACCGGTGGTCGCGAAATCATCGGTTTGTCCGGTGCCCAGGCAGCGGCGGCTCTGCAAGGCGCCGGTCTGCCGGTGCCAGCGGGAGCTCTGACCGCCAGTGCTTTCGCCACCGGCGTGGTGATCTGCCTGGACAGCCAGCGTTTCCAGATTGTCGTTGCTGGCGACGCTGCTCCGGCTGTCTGGCAACACCTGCTGGCGCACGCTCGCCCGGCTGGCACGAGGGCCTGGCAGTGGCTGGAGATTCACGCTGGCGTGCCGCTGATCAGCGAGCAGACCAAAGAGGAATTCGTGCCGCAAATGGCCGGTTTTGAGCAGCTGGGCGCTGTCAGCTTCCACAAAGGCTGCTATCCCGGGCAGGAAATCGTCGCCCGCACGCAGTACCTGGGCAAGGTCAAGCGCCACTTGTACCGCGCCCACTCGAGCGCGCCAATGGCGGCCGGGAACGCCATCTATTCGCCGGAAAATCCGCAGCGCCCCTGCGGGATGGTCGCCAATGCCGCGCCAGCGCCGGCCGGCGGCTACGATGCCTTGGCAATCGTCCAGGAGGGTTTCGTCGACGCCGGCGACCTCGAAGTGGCCGCCCCGGGCGGTCCGCGCGTCGACCTGGTGCGGGTAAGCCGCTAGTCACGACTCCGACCTCGCCGGACAAAGCCGCGATGTGCCTGATCCTGATTGCCTGGCAGGCGAATCCCGACTACCAGCTGGTGGTCGCCGCCAACCGCGACGAATTCTTCGTCCGTCCCGCCGCGCCGGCGGCTTTCTGGCCGGACGCCCCGCAGCTTCTGGCCGGTCGCGACCTTGAAGCCGGCGGCAGCTGGTTGGGAGTCAGTCGTGGGCTGCGTTTTGCGGCGCTGACGAACTATCGCGAGGGCGGCGGAATACGCACTGACGCCCGCTCCCGTGGCACCCTGGTTACTGATTTCCTGAGCGGTGACGCCAGCCCCTCAGCATATGTGGCCGAGGTCGCCGCGCGTGCCACCGACTACAATGGCTTCAACCTCTTCGTCGCTGATGAACACCGCCTGGCGTACTTTTCGAACCGCGGCGACAGCCAGCCACGCTGCCTGGACCCGGGCATATACGGCGTCTCCAACCATCTCCTCGACACCCCGTGGCCGAAGCTGGCGAGCGCCCGATCGGCCTTCGCCGCAGCGCTGCCTGGTCTGCCGGCGCGGGCGCCATTCTTCGAACTGCTCGCTGATCAGGAAATCGTTGCCGACGCGCACCTGCCAGAAACCGGCGTACCACTTGAGTGGGAGCGCATTCTCTCGGCCGTTTTCGTCAGATCGGAAAACTACGGGACGCGGGCGTCAACGCTGCTCACGCGGCAACGCGGCGGCCAGACGACCCTGGTCGAGCGCACCTTCGACGCCGGCGCGCTGCTGACCGGCGAAGTTTGCGAGAGTTTTCAGTCCTCGCTGATATCGACCGGTGTGTAGGGGGTTACCGACTCGAAGAGCTCAACGATATCCGCGTTGCGCATGCGGATGCAGCCGTGCGATCCGGGGCGGCCCATCGGTGTGCTATCGGGGCTGCCGTGGATGTATACGTAACGGCGCATGGTATCGACGGACCCCAGCCGGTTGCGGCCGGGTTCACAGCCGGAAAGCCACAGAATGCGGGTCAGAATCCAGTCACGCTGCGGAAACCGTTCGCCCAGTTCGCGACAATACAGCTCTCCGCTCGGACGACGGCCGACAAACACCGTGTTCTCGGCTTGGCCGGCACCGATCCGGGCGCGCACCAGGTGTCTGCCACGCGGCGTGCAAAAGCTGCCGCCCTCTTCGCCAGGCCCGTTTGTCGCGGTCGACACCGGGTAGGTGCGTAACACCGCCCCCGCAGCGTCTGACAGGGTCAGCAACTGCCGGCCAATCGAAATCCGGATATGCACCCGTTTCACCCCCCCTTCTTGCTGCGGCGCGCGGCAAAGAAATCGGAGAGCAACAGGCCGCATTCCTCCGCCAGGACGCCGCTCAGGACCTCGGTATGATGGTTCAGGCGCTCAACGGCGAAGAGATCGACGACGCTGCCATTGACGCCGGTCTTTGGATCACGCGCACCGTAGATCAGGCGAGCGATGCGCGCCTGCAGAATCGCCCCGGCACACATCGCACACGGCTCAAGAGTCACGAACAGTTCGCAACCGGGCAGGCGGTAATTGCGCAGTTGCCGCGCCGCGTCGCGCAGTGCGGCAATCTCGGCGTGCGCCGTCGGATCGTGTTCGCCGATCGGCGAGTTGAAGCCGCGACCGACGATCACTCCATCGCGCACCACCAGCGCCCCGACCGGCACTTCGCCCAGACACTCGGCGGCGCGCGCCAGAGAAATCGCCTCGCGCATGAAGTAGTCGTCGTTCATCGCGCGCATTCTACCGCAGCAAGCCGTCGCATCGCCCCTGTGCGAGACGCGCAGCAGCAGTTCTCATTTCAAAT
>DPSD01000504.1 GCA_003538495.1 Accumulibacter sp. | reverse complement strand
CTTCCGCCAGCCGGGTGCCCGCACCGCCGGCAAGGATCACTGCCTTCATCCGCGCCTGGACTGCGTCAGCAGAAACCCCGGACCGGTCAGGCCAGTGCGGACAGGATCGTGCGGGTAGGGTGTGTGTGGCATGCAACGAAGAATAACGCGATCTACCGCAGCGTGCCAGCGGGAACTCAACGAACGCTTCCCGTCACTCTGGCGGTAGCCGCACTACAATGTCGACTTCACCGAGAGCCTTGACAGGGAGGAGGCGCAGGCATGCAGCTGACACGTTCCCGCCTGGCCGGTTTGTTCCTGGCCCTGCTCGCCCTGTTTGCCGGCCTCTGGTGGCTATCCTGGCACGACGATACGCTGGCGCGCGCGCGCACCGACGCCGGCCTGCGCATCGGCTATGCGGTGGAACCACCTTACGCCTTTCTAACGGCCGACGGTGAGGTCACCGGCGAAGCTCCGGAAATCGTTCGCCATGTCGCCGCACAACTGGGAATCAAGCACATCGAATGGCGGCAAGTGGAGTTCGGCAAGCTGATCGACGCACTTGAAACCGGTCAGATCGACGTCATCGCGGCGGGCATGTTCATCACCCCCGAGCGCGAGGAACGGGTGCGCTTCTCGGTACCTACCCTGCAGGTTCATCCCGGTTTGCTGGTGGCCCGCGGCAATCCCAAGCGGATTTCGTCCTACCGCGAGGCGGCCGCGCGCGACGACGTCTTCATTGCCGTGCTGGCCGGCGCGGTGGAAGAGCGGATTCTTCGGCAACTGGGAGCACCGGACGAACGCCTGGTGGTGGTTCCGGATGCGCCAACCGGCCGCCAGGCGATCGAGACCGGACTGGCCGATGCCTTGCTGCTGTCCGAACCCACCGTGCGCTGGATGGCACACCAGGCGGAACTGGGACAGACCGAAAGCGTCGAGACCAGTTTCCAGGCCGGTGAAGCGGAAGCCTATGGGCGTCCCGCTTTCGCGTTCCGATCGGATGACCAAGGCCTGTGGGAAGTCTGGAATGTTGCCTTGCAGGCCTATTTGCACAGTCCCGAGCACACCGCCCTGCTGGCCCGTCTGGGCCTGGCTCCGGAGCCGAAGCGCGAGCGGGTGCCGCAGGGAGCGACGCCCAAATGAACGACGCCATGTGCCTGCCCATGCAAGATGGCCCTCGCCGCTCGGGTGGCCGGATCGTCGCCGCCATTCTGCTGGGGCTGTGCATCATCGCCTTGTTGAGCTGGCTGCACTATGAGCAACGCCGGGCCCTGCAGCAGGCGACCCGGCACGTTCAGGAACTCCGGCAAGCCCAGGTCGAGCTGGCGAAAGGTTTCCTGCAGATCAGTCTCGCCGGAACGTCCGGTTCTTCCTTCAGCCAGCACACCGGACTGGCTTTGTTGCAACAGTCCGTGCTCTCGTTCGAACGATCGCTGGATCAGCTTGGCGTCCTGGATGGCGTCGAAGCCGAGGCCTTCCGGCGTAGCGCCGAGGCCTTTCGCGCCCGCCTGGCGGCCTGGCGGCAGGCCCCTGCGACCGATCAGCGTGGCCTGGTGGCGCTGCGCATCGCCTTTGCCGATCTCGAGCGTCGGACAGATCGGGTCGATCATGCCGCACGGCGCTACATCGAAACCCTGAACGCCCACAACGAACAGACCTATACGTTCAGCCTGCTGGGATCGGTCCTGTCTCTGTGTCTGATCGTCGGGATCATCCTCAAGATCACCGGCAATGAACGCCGCTCTCTGAAAGAACGGCAAAAAGCCCTGGAGTTGCTGGCCGCCATCGCCGAATCCACCGAAGACGCCATCTTCGCCAAGGACAACGAGGGCCGTTATCTGCTGTTCAACCGGGCCGCCAGTCGTTTCGTCGGCAAGTCTGCCGAGACGATGCTGGGTCGCGACGACCGTGATCTATTCCCGGCCGAACAGGCGGAAATGCTCATGCAGGTCGGTCGGCAGGTGATGCGGCAGGAAAGGATTCTGACCCAGGAAGAGGCGCTCGACACCGCGGTTGGCGCCAGGGTTTTCCTCGCAACCAAGGGGCCTCTGCGGGATGGCGAAGGGCGGGTGATCGGCATTTTCGGCATCTCCCGCGACATCACCGAACAGAAGCTCGCGGAGCGGGAGATCGAGCGTCAGGTGCTCCGCCTCAAGGCGGCCGAAGAAGCCTTGCGCGAACTCAACGCGACGCTGGAAATGCGCGTCGCTGAACGTACTGCCGAACTCGCTGCGCTCAACCAGTCGCTGGAGAGTTTTGTCTATTCCACGTCGCACGACCTGAAGGCACCGCTGCGCGGTATCGAGGGTTACAGCCGGCTGCTCGCGGAAGATTACGGCGACCGCCTGAACGACGAGGGGCGCCTGTTCATCGCCAATATCTGCAACGGGATTGCGCGCATGCACGAGCTGATCGACGATCTGCTGACCTACTCGCGTATGGAGCGGCGCAAGCTGGAGAGAACGCCCGTGGATCTGCCGAGCCTGGTGGGCGGCGTGCTGGCTGAACGCCGCGAGGAGATCGCCGCGCGTGCCGTCGCCGTCGTCCAGGCGGTTCCTCCCCTGGCCGTTTGCGCTGACGTTGAGGGGTTGCAACTGGTGTTGCGCAACCTGATCGAGAATGCACTCAAGTTCAGTCTCGAAGGGTCGGCGCCACGCATCGAGATCGGCGCGCGCCAGGATGAAAAGACGGTGACGCTGTGGATCAGCGACAGCGGTATCGGCTTCGATATGAAGTACCATGAGCGAATATTCGAAATCTTCCAGCGTCTGCACCGACTGGAAGACTATCCCGGTACGGGCATCGGCCTGGCCCTGGTCAAGAAAGCCATGCAACGCATGGGTGGCAGGGTCTGGGCGGAAAGCGTGCCGGGGCAGGGGGCAAGCTTCTACGTGCAATTGCCCAAGTGAAGGAGAATGACATGATCCTTGAGCGGCCACTGCGCAGTTCTGCGAAGCGCAAATGATGAGTTCCTTCGCATGCCACCCACCGATCCTGCTCGTCGAAGACAGTCCGGTCGATGTAGACCTCACCATGCGTGCCTTTACCCGCCGCAAACTCGTCAATCCCGTGCTGGTGGCGCGTGACGGCGAGGAGGCGCTGGCCTGGATTCCGCGCTGGGAAGCCGGCGAGTTGAAGCCGGCGGTGATCCTGCTCGACCTCAAGCTGCCGCGTGTCGATGGCCTTACGGTATTGCGCGAGCTGAAAATCCATCCTGGCCTGCAGCGCATCCCGGTGGTCATCCTGACCACTTCGAAAGAAGACCGCGACATCAATGGTGCGTATGACCTTGGCGCCAATTCCTACATCGTCAAACCGGTCGATTTCGAGAAGTTCATGCACGTGGCCCAGCAGATCGAGCTGTACTGGTGCGTGACCAACGAACTGCCGAGGTAAGTGCGATGCGGGTGCTCTACATCGAGGACTGCGCCAGCGACGTCGACCTGGTCCGGCGTGCGCTCGCCAGATCGGCGCCGGAATTCGAGATCGAGGTGGCGCCGACGCTCAGCGAGGGGGTTGCCAGGCTGACCAGTGGCGCACCGTTCGACCTGCTGCTCGCCGATCTTTCGCTGCCCGATGGCTCTGGCCTGGAGGCGCTGTCCTGGGTTCGCGAACGCGAGCTGCCGCTGGCCGTGGTCATCCTCACCGGTTCGGGCGACCCGCAGGCGGCCGTGCGCGCACTCAAGGCCGGGGCCGACGATTATCTGGTCAAGCGCGACGACTATCGGAATCGTCTGCCACGCACCCTGGCGACCGCCCTGACCCGCTTCCGTGACGGGGTCAGGCGCCGCAGTCACCGGCTGCGCGTGCTCTACGTCGAACACGCCCGCTTCGACGTGGACCTGCTGCGCCGTCATCTCGTCCAGCACGCACCCCATATCCATCTGAGCGCGGTGGGCAACGCCGAGGAAGCGCTGTCGCAGCTGCCGTGCAGCGCCGCCGAGGCGGCCGAGTGGGACGTGCTGCTGATCGACTACCGCTTGCCCGGCATGGACGGTCTCGAACTGACCAATGTGCTGCGCGCAGAACGCGGCCTGACCATCCCGATTGTCCTGGTCACTGGCCAGGGCAGCGAGGATGTTGCCGCCAGCGCCCTGCATCTTGGGGCGGACGATTGCCTGGCCAAGCACGCGGGCTATCTGCACGAGCTCGTCGTCACCATTGAAAAGGTCGAGCGCCAGGCGGCGCTGGCGCGCGAAAGCGCGCGCCTGCACGACACCAGTCAGCGTCTCTCGCACCTGCTCGAGACCAGCCCGACGATCCTCTACAGTCTGCGGGTCGAGGCCGGGACGCAGCGACTGGTATGGGTCAGCGACAACATCACTCGCCTG
>DPSD01000579.1 GCA_003538495.1 Accumulibacter sp. | reverse complement strand
TTAAAAATATTATCGTGCTGGGCCAGGCGGGAATCGAACTGGGTCTTGAACGTGTTCTGCGCGTCAAGGTGGCGCTGGGTCAGCAGCTCTGGTGCCCGCTGATCACCGTTGGCGGTACCAATGGCAAGGGTTCGACCTGCGCCTATCTGGAAGCGATCTATGCCTTCGCCGGCTACCGCGTCGGCTGCTACACCTCGCCGCATTTGCTGGCGTACAACGAACGGGTGCGCATCGATCGCGCAGCGGTCGGCGACGAGGAACTTTGCGAAGCCTTCGCCACGGTCGAGGCAGCACGACTGGCGGCCGGTGAAGTGGCCCTGACCTATTTCGAGTTCGGTACGCTGGCCGCCCTGGAAGTCTTTCGTGCGCGGCAGGTCGAGGTGCTGATCCTCGAGGTCGGCCTGGGGGGGCGACTCGATGCGGTCAATGCCTACGACCCTGATTGCGCCGTGGTCACGGGTATCGCCCTCGATCACACCGACTGGCTGGGTCCGACGCGGGAGTCGATTGCTTTCGAGAAGGCTGGCATTTTTCGTGCCGACACGCCAGCGCTGTGTGCGGATCCCGACCCGCCGTCGTCGCTGGTCGAGCACGCGCTGGCCATTGGCGCCGACCTGCACGTCCTGGGACGCGATTTCGGTTACTTCGGAGACCCGGTGCAGTGGACTTTCTGGCGTCGTGACGGCCTGCGTCGTGGAGGCCTGGCCAACCCCGGTTTGCGCGGTGCTGCTCAGCTGCGCAACGCCTGCGTGGCGCTGGTCGCCGTCGAATTGCTCAAGCCGCGCTTGCCGGTGTCGATGCAGGCAGCGCGGCGCGGGCTGATCGAGCCGGAGCTGGCGGGACGTTTTCAGGTCTTGCCCGGTCGCCCGGCGGTCGTCCTCGACGTCGCTCACAACCCCCAGGCGGTTGGCGAACTGGTCGACAGCCTCGGCGGTATGGGCTTTTTCGCCAGGACCATCGCGGTGGTCGGGATGCTCGCTGACAAGGACATCGCTGGCTCACTGGCGCCATTGGCCGGCAAGGTCGACCTGTGGTTGCTGGCCGATCTCGGGGTGCCGCGCGGTGCGTCGGCTTCGGTCCTGGCTGCGGTGGTGACCGGCGCCAGCCTTGGCGGCAGCATCGAGTGTCTGGCTTCACCTGCGCAAGCCTTCGCTCGCGCTGTCAAGCTGGCCGGCGAAAATGATAGAATCGCGGTCTTTGGATCGTTCTACACGGTCGCTGCCGTCATGCGCAAGATCAAGGACGGTCGCTGACCGAAGCGACGCGAGTGGATTCCACGATGCCGATGACTGAAACATCCGACCCCCAGCTGCACCTCAAGAAGAAAGCCCGTCGCCGCCTGGTGGGTGCCGTGGCGATTGCCGGACTGGCTGCCGTGATCCTGCCAATGGTCATGGACGAGGAGCCCCGGCAGCCGGTGCAGGGCGTCCAGATCAGGATTCCCGGCCAGGATCAGCTGCAATTCGACCCCAAGGAACTGGCGGCCCGTTCCGCTTCGCCCGCCGCCGCGGTAGGCGAGGAGCACGACGGCATGGCGCCTGGTGGTGCGGCAGCCGCGAAGGACGCCGCCAGCGGGTCGATCGACCAAACCCTTGCCACCGCGCCGCCTGCGGCCAAGGCGATCGAGAAGGCGTCGGAGGGCTCGGCTGACAAGCAGGCAGCCGAGAAGCACGCGGCCGAGAAGAAAGCGGCTGAACAGACGGCAGAGAAGAAAGTTGCCGAGAAGAAAGCCGCCGAGAAGAAGGCTGCGGAGAAGAAAGCGGCCGAGAAGGCCGCCGCTGAGAAAAGAGCAGCCGAGAAAAGCGCGGCCGAGAAAAAAGCGGGCAGGCCCGCCGACAAGCCAGCCGAAGCACCTGCCGCCGCCGACGCCGGCAGGGCTGTCGAAGCGCCGCCCGCCAAGTCCGACGGCCAGCAGGTGATCCTGATCGGTGCCTTCGCTGACCCGGAGAACGTCAGGAAGCTGCTGAGCAAGATCGGCAAAGCGGGCGTCCCGACCTACACCGAAGCCCTCAATTCGCCGGATGGCACCAGAACGCGCGTGCGCGCCGGCCCGTTCCCGAACCGCGAGGCTGCCGAGAAGGCGCTCGAAAAGCTGAAGGGCATTGGCGTTGGCGGAGTCGTCGCCGCCAAGCCATGACCGTTTTCGACTACGTCGCGCTGTTGATTGTCGCTGTTTCCCTGCTGCTTGGCATGTGGCGAGGCGTCGTCGGCGAGATCATCGCCCTGGTCGCCTGGGTGCTGGCCTTCTTCGCCGCCCGCTGGTGGGGTGCGCTGGTCGCACAGGGGTTCACCTCGATCGCCGATCCGGTGTTGCGTATCGTCGCCGGCTGGGTGGCGGTATTCGTCGCCGTGCTGGTGGTCATGGCGCTGCTTCGTCTGGCCGTGCGCGGCCTGCTCAAGGCACTGGGGATGACTTTGACCGATCGTCTGCTGGGGATCATTTTCGGCGTCGCCCGTGGCCTGGTGATCGTCCTGGTCCTGGTTGCCGTTGGCGGCATGACTTCGCTGCCCAGAGAGAAGTGGTGGAGTGAAGCATATTTTTCTGCCCCACTCGAGACTGCGGTGCTGGCCAGCAGACCGTGGTTGCCACCGGAAGTGACCAAACGAATCAGTTTCGGCTAGGGAAAGACTATGTGCGGGATTCTTGGGGTTGTCGCAACTTCGCCGGTAAACCAGTTGCTGTACGACGGCCTGATGGTCTTGCAGCATCGCGGCCAGGACGCCGCCGGGATCGCCACCGCCGAACGCGACGAGTTTCACTTGCACAAGGCGTCCGGTCTGGTTCGCGACGTCTTTCGCACACGCAACATGCGCGCCTTGCCGGGGAACATGGGGATCGCCCATTGCCGCTACCCGACGGCCGGCTCAGCGTTCGACTCTTCGCTGTCGCAACCCTTCTATGTCAATTCACCATTCGGCATTGTTCTCGGGCACAACGGCAACCTGACCAACACCGAACAACTCAAGGAAGAGATGTACCGCCAGGACCTGCGGCACATCAATACCCACTCCGATTCGGAGGTGCTGCTGAACGCGCTGGCGCATGAGTTGCAGGCGACCGCCAAGGGTTTTCGCCTGGACCTGGACACGATCTTTGGCGCAGTGGCCGCCGTTCATCGCCGCTGCCGCGGCGCGTATGCGGTGGTGGCGATGATCGCCGGTTATGGCATGCTCGCCTTTCGGGATCCCTTCGGCATTCGTCCGCTGGTTTTTGGCAGCAATGAGACGCCTGACGGTACCGAGTACCTGTTCGCCTCCGAGTCGGTCGCGCTCGACACCCTGGGCTTCAAGGTGCTGCGCGATGTCGCTCCGGGCGAGGCGATCTTCATCGACTTCGATCACCGCATGCACCAACGGCAATGCGCGCGGAGTTCGGCACTGGCCCCGTGCATTTTCGAGTTCGTGTATCTGGCACGGCCCGACTCGGTGATCGACGGGGTATCGGTTTACGAAGCGCGCTTGCGGATGGGTGAGCACCTGGCCGACAAGCTGGTCAAGCATATTCCCGTCGACGAGATCGACGTGGTGATCCCGATCCCCGATTCGAGCCGTCCGTCGGCGATGCAGTTGGCGCAGCGCATCGGCGTCCCGTATCGCGAGGGTTTCGTCAAGAACCGCTATATTGGTCGGACCTTCATCATGCCGGGGCAGGCGACCCGCAAGCGGTCGGTTCGCCAGAAGCTCAACACCGTTGCGCAGGAATTCAAAGGCAAGCGCGTCCTGCTGGTCGACGATTCGATCGTCCGCGGCACGACCAGCCGCGAGATCGTTGAAATGGCGCGCGCCGCGGGTGCGCTGAAGGTCTATTTCGCTTCCGCGTCGCCGCCGGTACGCTACCCCAACGTGTATGGAATCGACATGCCGACCCGCAGCGAGCTGATCGCGACCGGCCGCACGGGCGAGGAGATTGCCCGTGAAATCGGTGCCGATGCGCTGGTCTACCAGGACCTGGACGCGCTGAAAGCGTCGATTCGTGAGTTGAAGCCGTCGTTGTGCCGTTTTGACACCTCGTGTTTCGATGGCACCTACGTCACCGGCGACGTCAGCCCAGAGTATCTGCGGGCCATCGAACTGGCTCGCGAAGGGTATGGTGCAGCGGCCAAGGACGATCCCTGGATGTCCAATCAGTTGCAACTCAACCTGATGTCTGTGGAATGAAGCGGATGGAGCCGATCGTGCAGCCGATGGTGGATCTGACTGGCAACTATGCGCTCGAAACACTGGCGGTGCGCGCGGGCCACCAGCGTAGTCAGTTCAACGAGCACAGCGAGGCGCTGTATCTGACCTCGAGCTTCGTCTTCAATAGTGCCGCACAGGCCGCCGCGCGCTTTGCCGGCGAGGAGGAAGGCAATGTGTACTCGCGGTTCACCAATCCGACGGTGTCCACCTTCGAAGCGCGCCTGGCGGCTCTCGAAGGCGCCGAGGCCTGCGTCGCGACCGCTTCGGGGATGTCGGCAATTCTCTCGCTGGTGATGGCATTGTGCAGCAGTGGCGACCACATCGTTTCGTCGTCTGGCCTTTTTGGCGCGACCCAGCAGTTGCTCGGCACGATCATGCCGCGCTTCGGAATCCAGGCCAGCTTTGTCGCGCAGACCGAGGTCGCCGCGTGGCAAGCCGCCATACGGCCGGAAACCAAGCTGTTCTTTCTTGAGACGCCGTCGAATCCCTTGACCGCGATCGCCGACATCGCTGCGCTGGTCGCTATCGCGCATCGTCACGGCGTCCTGGTGGTGGTCGATAACTGCTTCTGTACGCCGATCCTGCAGCGCCCGCTGGACCTCGGCGCGGACCTGGTGCTGCATTCGGCAACCAAATTCCTCGACGGTCAGGGACGCGTGCTCGGCGGCGCCGTCGCCGGACCCAAGAGACTGACCGACGAAGTGTTCCGCTTTCTGCGCACCGCCGGCCCGACGCT
>DPSD01000122.1 GCA_003538495.1 Accumulibacter sp. | reverse complement strand
GCGCCGGCCAGGTGCCTTCCTGCAGGCGGCGCAGGAAACCACCGCGCTCGCCGTAGCTGCAGCGATGCTCGACCAGCGACGGCAGCAGCGCGGTGAGGCGTTCGTAGAAGCCGGGGATGGTGTTCGATGGGAAGTCTTCGAGGTCGCCGATATCGACCAGCGCCTCGATCACCGGACGGTAGGTCCAGATATTCGGGCCACGCAGGTAGCGGATTTCGAGAAACTTGATGTCTTTGCTTTTCATGGGCTCATTCCAGGCACGGACGGGTGGGCGCGCCCTGGCGCGGGAGCGGCGGCAGGCGCTCGAAAAACAGCTGCGCCCGCGATTATCGCCGGTATAACGCGGCGGGCGCCAATCGGCTGACCGCCGGGCGCCAGCCTGGCGCTGGCCAGGGTCACAGGAAGCGATCCAGAATCCGCCGGCTGTGCTGGTCGAGCGCGTAGCGGTCGCGGATCAGGAAGTGGATGCCGTGGCTGTCGGCGATCAGCAGCGCCGGCGGGTGCAGGCGGCGAATATCCTCCTCGCCCTTGAGCACCAGGGTGCTGGCTCCGCGGTCGGTTTCGATCTGCCAGGTGCTCGGAGTGGCAAAACTCGAGACGCTGACGATGCGGCTGATCTCGGGCATGAACTCGCGCCGGGCGAGCTCGTCTTCGACCAGGCTGCGCATCTCGTCGGGGAGGTCGCTCAGCCGCTCTATCCACGCCAGTTCATGGCCGTGCGGGTCGACCAGGCCGATGCCGTCGTCGGCAGCGGTGATCGGAAAGGCGCGCACCGGCACCACCCCGAGGTGCGTCTGACCGTCGGCGGCGGTCAGTTCGAGGCGGCCGAAGGCGTTGCGTTGCAAGCGATAGTCGGGAGCGGCGTTCATTGGCGTTCTCCGTCGTCCTGAGCCCGTTCCAGCTCCATTCGGCGCAGTTCGTCCTCGGTGTCGACGTTGCGCGCCTGCGCTTGGTAGAGACGGTAGTAGTGGCCCTCGCAGGCCATCAACTGGTCGTGGCTGCCGACCTCGACGACGCTGCCGCGGTCGAGAACGACCAGCCGGTCGGCGTCGCGCAGGGTGGACAGGCGGTGCGCGATGGCGATCGTCGTCCGGCCGCGGACCAGGTTGTCCAGCGCTTTCTGGATTTCCTTCTCGGTGGTCGTGTCGACCGACGAGGTGGCTTCGTCGAGGATCAGGATCCGCGGGTCGATCAGCAGCGCCCGGGCGATCGAGATCCGCTGCCGCTCGCCGCCCGACAGCGCCTGGCCGCGTTCGCCGACCAGCGAGTCGTAACCGTGCTGGAGGCGGAGAATGAATTCGTGGGCATGCGCGGCACGCGCGGCGGCGATGATCTCGGCGCGCGTGGCCTCGGGTCTGCCGTAGGCGATGTTTTCGGCGATGGTGCCGAAGAACAGGAAGGGCTCCTGCAGCACCAGGCCGATGTGGCGGCGGTACTCGGCCACCGGCAGCGAACGGATGTCCACCCCGTCGATCAGGATGGCGCCTTCGCTGACGTCGTAGAAGCGGCAGATCAGGTTGACCAGGGTGCTCTTGCCGGAACCGCTGTGGCCGACCAGTCCGACCATCTCGCCCGGCTCGATGGCAATGCTGATGTCGCGGGTGACGCTGCGGGTGCCGTAGCGGAAGCCGACGTTGCGCAGTTCGATGCGCCCCGAGACCCTTGGCAGATGTACCGGATTGGTCGGTTCGGGAACGCTGGAAACGTGGTCGAGGATGTCGAAGATGCGCTTGGCGCCGGCCGCCGCCTTCTGCGTCACCGAGACGAAGCGGCTCATCGAGTCGAGGCGCAGGTAGAATCGGCTGATGTAGGCCAGGAAGGCGGTGAGCACGCCGACGGTGATCTGATCCTTGGCGATCTGCCAGATGCCGAAGCCCCAGACGATCAGCAGCCCGAGTTCGGTGAGCAGGGTGACGGTCGGCGAAAACAGCGACCAGACCTTGTTGACCCGGTCATTGACCTCCAGGTTGTGGGCGTTGGCCGTCCGGAAACGCCCCGCTTCGCGCGCCTCCTGGGCAAAGGCCTTGACCACGCGAATGCCGGGAATGGTGTCGGCGAGGACGTTGGTCACTTCCGCCCAGACCCGGTCGACGCGTTCGAAACCGGTGCGCAGCTTCTCGCGAACGACGTGGATCAGCCAGGCGATGATCGGCAGCGGCACCAGCGTGACCAGTGCCAGCCGGAGGTCGATCGACATCAGGATCACGGTGGTCATCGCGATCATCAGCACGTCGGTGGCGAAGTCGAGCAGGTGCAGCGAAATGAAGATGTTGATGCGGTCGGTTTCCGAGCCGATGCGGGCCATCAGGTCACCGGTTCGTTTGCCGCCGAAGTACTCCTGCGAGAGCTTCAGCAAATGCTCGTAGGTGGCGGTGCGCAGGTCGGCGCCGATCCGCTCCGAGACCAGCGCCAGGATGTAGGTGCGCGCCCAGCCGAGCACCCAGGCGAGCAGCGCGGCGCCGAGCAGGCCGGACAGATAGAGCGCGACCAGACCGGGGTCGATCGCCTGGCCGTTCTGGTAGGGGATCAGCACGTTGTCCATCAGCGGCATCGTCAGGTACGGGGGCACCAGGGTCGCCGCGGTGCTCAGCAGCGAGAGCACGAAGCCCGCGAGCAGCCGCCCGCGGTAGGGCGTCGCGAAGCGTCCCAGCCGCAACAGCGTCCAGGTGGAAGGCGGTTGATGGATTTCCTTGCTGCATACCGGACAGTCTTCCTGCCCTGCCAGCAGGGGTCCTTCGCACTTCGGGCACAGCGCCACGACCGAGGGCGGCGGCAGCGTGCCGGTGAGGCGGAAGTCGAGTTGCCGGCTGAAGTGGTCGATTAGACGGCCAGCCGCGACGTCGGCGCCCAGCGTGTAGCGCCAATGGCCGAGCCGTGACTCGGCATCCGCCAGTTCCAGCGTTCCGACGCCGGCGTGATCGTGGCGGAACAGCGCCAGCCCCGGGCGGTACGTCCAGCTCTGCCACTGCTGCTCGACAGCCGCCAACGCCAGCAGGCGCTCGCTGCTGACGACGACGACCCCGCTGGCAAAGTGCAGGGTCTCGTCGAGGTTGATCTCCAGCCAGGCCAGAACCTTCTCGCCGTCAGCCAGTCGGGGCTGCAGGCGCGCGGACCACTCGGCCGGCAGCGGCGTCGGCGACGATCCGGAGCAGTCCGCGCCGTCGGCGGTCGATGAGGGAATCGCTTGAGTCATTGCTTGATCGTTTCTTGGACGAGGCCGCGGAGGAGTGCAAAGGAGGCGGCAAGTATACTCGTCTTCAGCTGGTGGCCGTTGGTCGGCGCGACTGGAAATCGGTCGTCAGAGGTGCAGGCGGTCGTCGGCGACGCGGCGGGCGATCTGCAACCTGGCGATGGTCGGCAGCAGATTGAGGCCGGTGTCCTTGCGGCACTGGTGGGCCCGGGCTATCAGTTCGTCGAAGCCGAGGTCGACCAGATCGCCGGCCGCAGCGAAGGCGACGGCATTGCCGCTGTCGCAGGACGGGAAGACCAGCGCGCGGCCATCGAAAGCGGCATCGATGCGCTCGGCGCTGGCCTGGAAACCCCGTTCGCGTCCGAGCAGATTGACCGCCAGCAGCCCGCTGTCGCTCAGCCGCGAACGGCAGGCCTGGTAGAACGGCAGGGTATCGAGGACGCCGGCGCGGGCGTTCTTGTCAAAGCCGTCCACCAGAATACAGTCATAGCTGCTGCTGCCGGCGAGCATGTGCTCGGCGCCGTCATCGATCAGCACGCGCAGGCGGCGGGGGTCATCCGGCAGATTGAAATGCAGTCGCGCGACGATCTCGACCTGGGGGTCGATCTCGACCACGGTGATCCTCGTCGCCGGCAGCTGATGGTAGAGGAACTTGGCCTGCGACCCGGCGCCGAGGCCGATCAGCAGGGCCTCGCGTGGCCATGGCGATTCGCGGAGCAGCAGCCCCGCCATCATTTCGCGTGTGTAGGACAGTTCGAGAGCGTTCGGGCTCCGGATCCGCATTGCCCCCTGCACCCAGGACGACGCGAAATGGAGGTAGCGGACGCCGGCTGCCTCGCTGATTTCGATCAAGTCACGGGCCATCGGATCGGCCAGCGGTTTGTTGACATGCTGCCATGGGGGGACGAGGTAATGTCGCGGAGCAGGCAGTGGACCGTCGAGGCAGCGGCCTTCACGGCTGACAGCGGTCTTGCCCGCACTGAGGGTGCCGGTGTCCGAACCGCCGGTTCAAGTGGTGATCAGGAAGTTGCGATCTCGTTGTCGGCAGATCGTCAATTGACCCGCGCCGTTGAGACTCGCTATACTACCAAAGTTTTTCTGGCGGGGGCGCTGTCGCGCCAGCGGTCGGCGCGCTGGGCCAATTCGCGCCTGGATCGGTGTCCGGGCCACGCTCCCGACGCGCTGCGGCTGGCGGTGTGCCTAACGCGTGCTGGCCGTTGCTCGGGTCGACTAAGAGGTCATATGGATTATCTTTTTTCTGTGGTTCTGACGGTGCACATCCTGGCTGCGGTCAGCGTGATCGGCCTGGTCCTGGTCCAGCACGGCAAGGGTGCCGACATGGGCGCGGCCTTTGGCAGCGGCGCTTCGGGCAGTCTTTTTGGCGCAACGGGGGCGGCAAATTTTCTCAGCCGGGCCACCGCGGTCCTGGCGACGATCTTTTTTGTCACCAGTCTGTCGCTCGCCTACCTGGCTTCGACCGCACCAAAAACGACTGGCAGTGTGATGCAGGATGCGGTAAAATCCGGCCCTGTTCCAGCGCCGCCCTCGGGTGGTGTCGACCAGGGCAAGAACCCTGTGGATCCCGATTCAAAAGCAAAGGATATTCCCAGGTAATAGCGTTGAAAGCAGCGGCGGGGAAGGCTGGATTCCTCGATTGACTCGCCTGCTGTCTGTAGTGCTGCCGACGTGGTGAAATTGGTATACACGCTATCTTGAGGGGGTAGTGACTTCGGTCGTATGAGTTCGAGTCTCATCGTCGGCACCAGGTGATGCCATCGGCAAGCGATGGCTGTGTTCTGAATCGAAGCGTTTGTGGGGCGCATCATGCTGGAAAGCTACTTCCCGGTACTGGTCTTCATCCTGATTGGCGTCGCCTTCGGTGTCATGCCGGTGATGATGGGCATGATCGTTGCCCCGCATCGTCCCGACAGCGCGAAACTCTCGCCCTACGAGTGTGGCTTCGAGGCCTTCGAAGACGCGCGCATGAAGTTCGACGTGCGCTACTACCTGATCGCCATCCTGTTCATCCTGTTCGATCTCGAGGTCGCCTTCCTGCTGCCGTGGGCGACGATCTTCGGCGAGATCGTCGCCACCGATTCGGTGAAGTGGTTCGGTTTCATCGAGATGCTGGTTTTCATCGCCATTCTGGTCGTCGGCTATGTTTACGCCTGGGCCAGAGGCGCTCTGGATTGGGAGTGAGCGATGGGTATTGAAGGCATTCTCCAGGAAGGCTTCGTCACCACCACGGCCGACAAGCTGATCAACTACGTTCGTACCGGATCGATGTGGCCGATGAGTTTCGGCCTCGCCTGCTGCGCCATCGAGATGATCCATGCCGGCTGTTCGCGTTACGACCTGGACCGTTTCGGGATCGTCTTTCGTCCGAGCCCACGGCAGTCGGATGTGATGGTCGTCGCCGGGACGCTGACCAACAAGATGGCGCCGGCGATGCGCAAGGTCTATGACCAGATGGCCGAACCGCGCTGGGTGGTCTCGATGGGCTCCTGTGCCAACGGTGGTGGTTATTACCATTACTCGTACTCGGTGGTCCGCGGCTGCGATCGGATCGTTCCGGTCGACATCTATGTGCCGGGCTGTCCGCCGACTGCCGAGGCGCTGATCTACGGCCTGATACAGTTGCAGAACAAGATCCGCCGCACCAGTACCATCGCCCGCTGAACCAAACCAACCCGAGAGTGAGTCATGTCCGCCAAGCTGGAAGCGCTTTGCCAGAATCTGCAAGAGTGTCTCGGTGATCGACTAAAGTCGCTGAAGGTGGCGCTGGGTGAAGTGACCATCGAAGTCGATGCCGCGGATTACCTGGCGGTGATGCAGACCCTTCGCGACGCGCCGGAACTGGCTTTTGAAGAGTTGATCGACCTCTGCGGCGTTGACTACTCGACCTATGGCAACGTCCCACGCGAGGGCCCGCGCTACGCCGCGGTAAGCCATCTGCTGTCGATTGCCAGGAACTGGCGCTTGCGCGTCCGGTGCTTTGCGCCGGATGACGACTTCCCTTCGTTGCCGTCGGTGACCTCGGTGTGGAACAGTGTCAACTGGTTCGAGCGCGAGGCTTTCGATCTGATCGGCATCGTCTTCCCCGGCCACAATGATCTGCGCAGGATTCTCACCGACTATGGCTTCATCGGCCATCCGTTCCGCAAGGATTTCCCTGTTTCCGGTTATGTCGAGATGCGCTACGACCCGGAACAGCAGCGGGTGATCTATCAACCGGTGACCATCGAGCCGCGCGAGATCACGCCGCGGATCGTTCGCGAAGCGACCTACGGGAAGGTCAACAATGCCTGAACTTCGTAACTTCACCCTGAATTTCGGGCCGCAGCACCCGGCCGCTCATGGTGTGCTGCGGATGGTGCTGGAACTTGACGGCGAAGTGGTGATGCGTGCCGATCCGCATATCGGCCTGCTCCACCGGGCGACCGAGAAGCTTGCCGAAAGCAAGACCTGGATTCAGTCGGTGCCGTACATGGACCGCCTCGACTATATGTCGATGATGTGCAACGAACA
>DPSD01000193.1 GCA_003538495.1 Accumulibacter sp. | reverse complement strand
CCGGCAGAAATTCCTTCTTGAAGTCCTTGTCCGGGTCTTTGCCCTGGTACTCCTGGGCGAACTGCTCGCGCAGCGCCTTCCAGTGCAGCGTTACACCCCTGCCCTCGATGCGGTGCAGACGGTGGGCCAGCCACGCATACACGTCCAGGGCCAGCGCGGAGCCTTTCAGCGCTTGCAGGGCGCGATTGTCCAGCGGTACCGCGCTTTCGATCAGGGAGCTGAAATAGTCCTCGGACAGCACCATGACGCCCGGCCATAGGGCGCGCTGCTGCGTATCTTTGTTCGACACCCAAGCGTCGAACTGCTGCACCGGCTGGCCGTTGTAGGTGCGGCCCTTGAACCCGAGTTGCAGGCGCGCGGCTGCGAGTGCGTGCATCTGCTTTCGCAACGTCGTATAGCGGCGGCCGTCGCTCTCCATCCCCATCAACCGCAGAAACTCGGCCGCGCTGTCGCCGATGGGAATTTCCCGCTCCTTGCTGCGCACGGCGAAGGTGGAGACCCACGCCAGGCCAAGCCTGGGCATGACGCCGTAGGGGATAGGTTGCAGCACCGGGCCGCGCCCTTCGTCCAAATAGCCGGCTTGAACATTGACCCAGGCCGCGCCGGACTGGCGCATGAACTCGCGGCCATCGATCTTGGCGCGGGGCAATCCAACCTGGCACAGCACGGCATGGGTGAAAGCCATGTCCTCGCCGGTCGGTGGGTTGGTGGCGATCTCGGCGGCCACATCCAGCAGCTTGCCCGCTTGGGCGCTGAGGATCAGGCCGGACGATTCGGCCTTCTTTGCCGCCGGTTGGGTGGCCGCGGCCTTCCCCACGATACCGCCCACCAAGTCGCCAATCTGCTGTGCGCCCTGCCCTTCTCGCTGCTTCTTGGTCATCCTGTCACCCCTTTTAGCCGCTAAAATTCAAATGAGTAAATACGCATTTGAACATCAATCCGGCAGCCCGGCGACATACTCGGTCAGCAGTTCCTTGATGCTCTTGCCGACCTTGGCTGCATGGATTTTCAGCTTGGCGTGCTGTTCGGCCGACAGCTCGAAATTGACGCGCTTCATGCTGCCGGCGTCATCCGCCAGGCTGGCAAGTGTTGCGGCCTTGGCCTTGTCAGTGCGGGCGCTCGGCCGGCCTGCGCTAAGTGTTGTCGTGGTTTTATTCATTTACTCATCCCTTTAAAGTTTCAAATGAGTTTTTGCTTGATCTCGGTGGCCAGGGCGCGAACCTCGGCCGCTGCATCGCCTTCCGGCTCTGCCTCAAGAACAGTAGTGCCGGCGGCAGCCGTGCCGGGATAGCTCACGCGCTGCGTGATGCGGGCTTCCAGAATGGGCAGCTCGTAGCCGGCCAGTGCCTCGGCAACCTCGCCGCCAATGCGGGTGCCCTTGATCGCACGCGATACGACAAAGGCTGCCTGTAGCTTCCCGTCCGTGACCTCGATGCGCTGCTTGACCAGCTCCACCAGGTCGGCCGTGGCCCAAATGTCGTAAGGCGATGGCTGCACCGGAATCAGCACGAAGTCGGCCGCCTTGATGGCCGACACGGCCAGGTCGGCCGCCTGGGGTGCGCCGTCGATCACGACAAAATCCACCTTGCGAGCTACGTTCTTCACGTCCCGGTCAATGGTCGGCCGGTCGATACCGACAACGGTTAGCGGTTGATCTTCCCGCACGGCTGACCAATCGCGGGCGCTGCCCTGGGGGTCGGAATCGACTAGCAGCACGTCGGCGCCGTCCAGTTGCAAGGCGCGGGCAAGATGGGTGGCGATGGTGGTTTTTCCACTCCCGCCCTTCTGGTTCAGCACGGCAATGACTTTCATGTGTTCTCCCGGTGTAGTGCGGATGATGGCTTACTCATTGCATCATAGCACAATGAGCGAATGAGTAAAGGTGCTTATCATCATTTAGCCGCAATGCGTCGTTCCCGCTCCTGGTCGGCCAGCTCGCCGGGCCAGCTCGCCAGCTCGTCATCGGGCAGGGCCGCCAGGATTTGCGGCAGGCTCTGCGTTCGATACGGCGGCGGCGGCAGGTCATCGGCCGGGCCTTCGTCATCAAGGAATGCCGGGGCTTCTTCCTGGCGTTCATCATCGACGGCCGCCAGGGCGTCGGCCTCGCTCAATGCGTCCTCGGCGAACGCACCACGTCGGCGGGCCTCGGTCTTTGTCACTTCCTCGCCACGCGCCAGCGCCCGGTAAAGGGTCGAACGATGCACGGCCAGCAGCTCGGCCGCTTCCTTCACCGTCCGGCCGTCACGGTCGATCAGCTCGCGGGCGTGCTCGATCTGCGCCGGGGTGAGGGTAGGGCGCGGGCCGAACTTCACGCCTCGGGCCTTGGCCGCTTCCCGGCCGTTCCTGGTGCGGTCGATGATTAGGGAACGCTCGAACTCGGCGATGCCGGCAAACACGGTCAGAACCATGCGCCCGGCCGGGGTGGTGGTGTCGGCCCACGGCTCGGCCAGGCTGCGCAAGCCCGCGCCGACCGCCTGGATACGCTCGGCAATGTCCAGCAGGTCGCGGGTGCTGCGGGCCAAGCGGTCAAGCCTGGTCACGGTCACAACGTCGCCAGGGCGCAAGTGATCGAGCACGCGGGCCAGCTCGGGCCTGTCGCGCCTGGTGCCGGTGATCTTCTCGGCAAAGATGCGCGTGCAGCCTGCGGCGTGCAGCTCGGCGCGTTGGTTGGTCAAGTCCTGGTCGTCGGTGCTGACACGGGCATATCCCAGCAGCAGGCCAGCGGCGGCGCTCTTGTCTTTCATGGCGTAATGTCTCCGGTTCTAGTCGCAGGTATTCTATTTCATGCAACTAAAACACGCGACACAAAACGCCAGGGAAAGGGCAGGGCGGCTGTCGTTTTCAGAAGACGGCTGCACTGAACGTCAGAAGCCGACTGCACTATAGCAGCGGAGGGGTTGGATCCATCAGGCAACGACGGGCTGCTGCCGGCCAATAGCCGACAATGACGACACTGGAAATCCCCGCCTGTGAGCGTCGGCTCAGGGCGGGACAGCGTCATCCAGCTACCTGCGCCACTGACTCAGCCTTGTCCAGCCGGCCGCGCCGCACGAACAGACTGACCAGCCGTTGACGGATCGCCACCTGGAGTTCCGCCAGTTGTTCCGGCGTGATGCGAATTTCACCCGCTCGACGAGCGCAACACCGGCGCCGCCTACGCCAAGAACCGGCGAATCGAACTCAAACTCACGAACCGCTGAGCGCCGCGTCACCGCGCTGCTGCGCCAGCCAGTCGCGCGGGGCGCAGCCCATGCGCACGCGGAAGGCGCGCGCCAGAGCGTTCGGGCTGCCGTAGCCGACGCGGTCGGCCACCACCGCCACCGGCCGCCCCTGCTTGAGCAGGGTGCAACTGACGTTCATCCGCCAGTCGGCCAGATAGTCGCCCGGCGTGACGCCCACCGCGTCCTTGAACGCGGCGGCGAAGCGCGCGCGTGACATGCCCGCCTTCGCCGCCAGCGCCTCGAGCGACCACGCGGTCTGCGGCGCATCGTGCATGGCGGTTATGGCGCGCGCGAGTTTCGGGTCGGCCAGGCCCGCCAGCAGTCCGGTGGCGCCAAGCCGCCCATCCATCAGATAACGCAGCAACTGGATCAGTAGCAACTCGCACAAGCGGTCGATGGCGGCCTGCCGACCGCACTGGTCGCGCTCGGCTTCGGCAAACAGCAACTCTAGCGTCGGCCCGAGGCCGGGCAAGTCCGCCAACGGAATCAGCAGCATCGACGGCAAGGCCATGGCCAACGGATTGCCCGTCGAAGCGCCCAGGTCGACCTCCGCACACAACTGCTCAGCGGTATCGCCGGGGGCGGCGACAAAACGATGCGACGCCACGCGCGGATAAAACAGCAGGCTCGGCTCGGTAACCAGCAGATCTTCATGCACGGGCGAACGCGCCGTAATCGGGCCGCGCCGCACCAGATGGATATAGCCATGCGGCGCCGCGTAATGATGCTGCCCACAGAAGGCGCCGCTGTGAAAAACGCGCGCCGAAAGCGAGTAGTGCCGGAGCAAGCCGGCCAGTCGATCCGCCATTCCACTCTCCATATAAGACGATAGGTTACGTATTTGATACTTTACGTGCCATATCGTACCAAACAAAGGGCGATCATGCCCACGTGCTCTTGCACCTCACCCACTACGGAGATAGACATGACCCAAATCGCCCCCCTGACCATCGACACCGCTGACGCCGCTACCGCTGCCACACTCAAGGCCGTCAAAGCCAAGCTTGGCATGGTGCCGAACCTGTTCGCCACGCTGGCCCACGCGCCGGCGGCGCTCAATGGCTACCTCGGCTTGTCCGAAACGCTGGGCACCGGCCGCCTGAATGCCTCCCAGCGCGAGATCGTTGCGCTCGCTGCCGGTCAAGCCAATCGCTGCCAGTATTGCCTGAGCGCACACACCCTGATCGGCAAAGGTGCCGGACTGTCGGCAGAGGCCATCGCCGCGGCCCGCACCGGCCAGGCGGCCAACGCACTTGACGATGCAATCGCCGGCTTTGCCCGCGCGCTGGTCGAGCAACGCGGCGTGGTGTCGGCCGACGCCATGGCCAACTACCGCCGCGCGGGGCTCGACGACGGCCTGATACTGGAAGTGATCGCCAACGTCGCGCTGAACACGCTCACCAACTACACCAACCACATCGCCGACCCCACGGTGGATTTCCCCGTGGTCGCCGTCTGATCTCCATAGGCATATAAGGAGAACACGATGAAAATCGCACTCACCGGCGCTCTGCTCGCCAGCGCCCTCGTCCTGCCACTGGCCGTCACGGCCGGCGACTAAAGGCCTCGGCCGAGCACTACCGCAAGACCGGCAAGTTCTTGGACGGCGCCACGCTGGTGAAAGAGATCCGCAAGCTCGAAACCAGCGCCATGACCACTGGCAACCCTGTGGTCTGGGGTTCCGATGCGGCCGTGTGGTTCGTGATGGTCAAGGACGCCAAAGGCCGTTTCGCCAGCAACCCCTTGTGGGGCGACGGCTGGGGCTGGGCGCTGTTCAAGGCCGACGCCCCCGCCAAGAATGTCGCCGTCAGCTACGAAGCCGACTGCATGGGCTGCCATGTGCCGGCGGCCAAGACCGACCGCGTATTCATCCAGGGCTATCCGACACTGACCCAGCACTGACTTGCTGCCGGGTTACGCTTCGCGCAGGATGGCACCTCCGTCCGGCTCTGTTGCAAAGATTGGCGGCAGTCAGAGGTAGGCTGTCGCTCTGCGCCGATCAGGCGGCTGCTGCGAAATGGTGGTTGAGCATGCCCATGGCCTCCGTCAGCGCCGAGGGCCCAATGCCAAAAGCTCTCTCCACAAGGCGCACCTCGCCCCTGATGCCGGGCTGCAGGCACCAGGGGCGAGCCTGTCCTTTGCGCAGGGCTCGCATGACTTCGAATCCCTTGATCGTGGCATAGGCCGTGGGGATCGATTTGAAACCGCGCACCGGCTTGATCAGTATCTTGAGCTTTCCGTGATCGGCCTCGATCACGTTATTGAGATACTTCACCTGCCGGTGGGCCGTCTCCCGGTCCAGCTTTCCTTCGCGCTTCAATTCGGTGATCGCTGCACCATAGCTCGGCGCTTTGTCGGTATTGAGCGTGGCAGGCTTTTCCCAGTGCTTCAGGCCTCGCAGGGCCTTGCCCAGGAACCGCTTCGCTGCCTTGGCGCTGCGGGTCGGCGACAGGTAGAAATCGATCGTGTCGCCCCGCTTGTCGACTGCCCGGTACAGGTAGGTCCACTTGCCCCGCACCTTGACGTAGGTTTCATCCAGGCGCCAGCTCGGATCAAAGCCACGCCGCCAGAACCAGCGCAGCCGCTTCTCCATCTCCGGGGCGTAGCACTGGACCCAGCGATAGATCGTCGTATGGTCGACCGAAATGCCGCGTTCCGCCAGCATTTCCTCAAGGTCGCGATAGCTGATCGGATAGCGACAATACCAGCGCACCGCCCACAGGATCACATCACCCTGGAAATGGCGCCACTTGAAATCCGTCATCGTTCCGTCCGTCCAATCTCCGCCAAGCATGCTCAAGCTTCACGATTTTTGCAACAGAGCC
>DPSD01000577.1:2742-10704 GCA_003538495.1 Accumulibacter sp. | reverse complement strand
TGGACGCGAAAACCGCGCTGCGCATCGGCGACAGCGTCAGTCATCTGGTCGACCAGGTGTCCGAATCGGCCGGCCGCGCCGGCGATCAGGCGTCGCGCTTTGGCAGCTCGCTCGAAACCTGGATCGACACGCTCCTACCGCCAGACGGCGTGGCAGACCTGGCACCGGGCCTCCAGGACATCCTGCGTGGCACCCGTGCCATGCAGCAAGCGATCGGCACGCTGCAGGAGAAGCTGGACGACAGCAGCCGCCAGGCGCAGCAGCTCAAGGAGGAGGTCGCGCGCGCCCGCGAAGAGGCCTTGCTCGACGGGCTCACCGGCCTGGTCAACCGCAAGGGCTTCGATCATGCGATCACCGCTTGCCTACTGCAGGAACCCACGCCGTTCCCCGGGCCGTGCCTGATGATGATCGACGTGGACCGCTTCAAGCGGATCAACGACACGCACGGGCACCTGTTCGGCGATCGGGTACTGGCGCGGATCGGCGAGATCCTCCGGGCCAACGTCAAGGGCAAGGACACTGCGGCGCGCTTCGGCGGCGAAGAATTCGCGGTCATCCTGCCCGAGACGCCGCGCGGCGGCGCGCTCGGCCTGGCCGAGACACTGCGCGCGCTGGTCGCTGCCAGCCGCGTCAGGAACGGCACCCGCGAAGAACTGCTGATCGGCAACATCACCGTCTCGATCGGCGTCGCCGACCACGTCGCCGGCGAGTCGGCCACGGCGTTTGTCACCCGCGCCGATCGAGCGCTCTACGCCGCCAAGGCACAGGGCCGCAATCGGGTCGCTCTGGCGCCGCGCCCGCGGGCGGAAGCGGCCAAGTGAGGCCGCTGCGCGTCGCCGCCTTGGGCGTTCGCCACTCCGGCAGGGCTGGGTTCCGCGCTTCCCGGTGGCCGACCAATCCCGGTCATTGACCGGCCCTGGCAAGGCGAATGGGCAAATTGCAGCGACAACTTGTTTACCCCCCTCGAAGATCGTATACTCGCGCGCGCCGGGCGCCCGCGAAACAGGCGCCATGCCCATCTCCGGGCCAGCGCCCGGCGCCATCGAGGATCCGCCAGGGATGAACGAAGACGACTTGATCCAGACGACCCTCGCCGATGATGGCGTCATTCAAATGGCAGGGCTGCTGCCACTGCTGATGCACGTCGGCGGCGGTGTCGGTTTCGGCGTCAAGGGGCTGGACGGACGCTACCGGTTGGCCAACCCGGTGATGGAACGACTACTCTGCCACGACGGCGGGACGCTGGCCGGGCGATCGGAGAGCGAGCTTCTGCCGGCTGCCCTGCAGGCGCCGCTGGAGCGTTGCGACCAGCGCATCCTGAGCGGCGCCGCGGTGGCGTCCGAGGAGCTTGACCTGCCGCTGGACGGGCACCCCGGGCACTACCTGTGGCTCAAACTGCCGGTCCTCGGGGCCGACCAGAAACTGCAGTCGATCGTCTCGCTGGTCTACGAATCCCCCCCAGAACAGGCGAGCAGGACGGTGCAGCAAACGCTCGACAGCCTGCGGCAGGCGAATCAGGAGCTGCAGCGGGCGGTCGTCGAGCTGGAGCAGGTGGCGAGCACCGACAAGCTGACCGGCGCCTGGAACCGGCGGCGGCTGGAGGAATGCGTGGGCAGCGAAATGGGGCGCTTCGAGAGATACCAGCACCCCCTGAGCCTGCTGATCGTCGACATCGATTTCTTCAAGGCGATCAACGACCGCTACGGGCACGGCTGCGGCGATCTGGTGCTGCAGTCGCTGACCGGCCAGCTGCAAGGAATGCTCCGTGGCACCGACTCGCTGGCACGCTGGGGCGGTGAAGAATTCGTCGTCCTCTGCCCGGACACCAACCGCGCCACGGCTGCGACCCTCGCCGAGCGCTTGCGCGCTCGGATCGCCGGTGCGCATTTTCCCGAAGTAGGCCAGCTGACCGTCAGCGTCGGGGTCGCCGAATGCGGCGCCGGCGAAACGTGGGCCGAATGGTTCCAGCGCGCCGATCAAGCTCTCTATAGGGCCAAGGCCGGTGGCCGCAATCAGGTCCAGCTGGCCCCCGAAGCGCGCGGCGCAGGCGATGCGAGCGAGAACTTCGCCACCAATTTCGTGCAGTTGATTTGGCGATCGGCGTACGAGTGCGGCGACGAAGCGATCGATCGCGGTCACCGACTGCTCTTCGCAGATGCCAACGAACTGCTGTCGGCGATCCTTTCCGGACAGGCGCCGGAGCTGGTCAACCCGATGGTCGACCGGCTGCTCGCCGATCTGCTCGAACACTTCCGCGCTGAAGAGGCGGTCTTCGTCGCCGCCGGCTATCCCGGCGCTACGCAGCATATCGCAGAGCACCGCGAACTCGTCGCCAGGGCGCTCGCCACGGCCGCGGCTTTTCGCGCCGGCACCCAGGGAGTTGGCGATGTCTTCAAGCTCCTGGCCCATGATGTGATCACCAGGCATCTGCTGAATAGCGACCGCCAGTTCTTTGACCACCTGCGGCGGCACCGGTCGACCGCCGCCTGAAGCGGTGACCAGCGAAGGTGAGAGAAAGCCTGGCAGACAGCGCGCCGGACAGGCGGATTGCCCGGCGCGTCGATCGGCCGGAAGCTATTTGCCTACCGCCTCCTTGGCCTTGTCAGCAGCCTCCTTGGTGGCGTCGGCAGCCTTGGCGACCATCTCCTTGCTGGCCTCCCTGGTCGCCTCGACCGCCTCCTTGGTGGCTTCCCTGGTCGCTGCCGAGGCATTGACCACGCTCTCTTTGGCCGCGCTAGCGGCATCCTTTGCCGCGGTCTTGGTCGCCTCCGCGGCGGTGCCGATGGCGGCTTCCGCTTTTTGCGCAGACTCCCTGGCCGCCTTGGCGGCCGAATCGTCCTTCTGACTGCACGCCGAGACGGTAATGGCCAGCAAGGCGGAAAGAACGAGCAGGCGGTGGTTCATGATTTTGCACTCCGAGGTGGCGGTTGACGGGGCGAGGCAGGAAGGAATGCGACGACGAACTTCGAGAAAACATGGCGCACTGGCGCTATCAGCGCATCACAACATATCGGCGACCCGGCGTAAAGCCGGCGGCCGGCCCGGATCGCGAACCAGCGATGCCGCCGTGCAGGCTGCGTCACGAGCAGTCGCGGCCGACGGCACCGACCTCCGCCGACTCCCGGAGCGAACAGGATGAGTCTCGCCCCGGCGCTGAAACCAGCGCTCGCTTCGGCACTGCGCGAGCTGATGGCCTCCGATGCGGCGGACGACAGCGGCCCGGCAGCCGACATCGACACCGTCACCGGGATCGGTGGCGGCTCGATCTCGCGCGCATTGCTGGTCGGGGCCGGCAAGCGGCGCTGGTTCGTCAAGGTGAATGACGCCGATCTGGCCGAAATGTTCGCCGCCGAAGCCGACGGCCTGCAGGCGCTGGCTGGTTGCTCCGCGCTGCGCGTGCCACGCGTCGTCGGCCATGGAGTCCGTGGCCGGCAGGCCTACCTGGTCCTGGAATACCTGCGTCTGCATCCGCTGCGCGAACCACGCGACGCCGCCGTCGCCGGGCGCGCGCTGGCCGAACTGCACCGCGTCCGCGGTACGCAATACGGCTGGCAGCGCGACAACTACATCGGCAGTACGCCGCAAGACAACGCCTGGCACCAGTCCTGGCCAAAGTTTTTCGCCCGCCGGAGGCTGCTGCCGCAGCTGACGCTGGCCGGGCGTCATGGCGACCACGCCAGCCTGATCGCGGGCGGCGAGCGCCTGCTGGAAAAGCTGGATCTGCTGTTCGCCGGCTATCTCCCGACAGCGAGCCTGCTGCACGGCGACCTGTGGTACGGGAACGCGGCGACCGACGAGTCGGGCCGCCTGGCGCTGTTCGATCCAGCGGTGCATTTTGGCGACCGCGAGGCCGATCTGGCGATGACCGAGCTGTTCGGCGGTTTTCCGAACCGCTTCTACGCCGCCTACCGCGAGTCCTGGCCGCTCGCCGACGGTTTCGCGCTGCGCAAGACGCTTTATCAGCTCTACCACGTGCTCAATCACCTGAATCTGTTTGGCAGCGGCTACCGCCGTCAGGCCGAAGCGATGATCGCCACGCTGCTGGCGGCGCTCGGCGGCTGATCGCCGGCCAGGGCAGAGATGCGCTGCCTGGCGACCGCGGTGCTGCCTGACCGCTGCACGCCGCCGCCGGCAAGGCCACTGGCCTCTGCTGCACGAGATTGACGATCGGGGCGCGAGGACCTACGCTTGCCAGCCGGCTGGCTGCGGCGATAACGCTTCCGGAGACACCCATGGACCAGGCGACAAACGACGCAAACCAGCGGGTCAGACATTTTCGGCAGATCCTGATGTGGCCCCTGCAACTGATGCCGCTGACCGCCGGCGGGCCCTTTCAGAATCACAGCCAGCTGCTTGATCGGCCAGACCCGGACAACCCGTGGCGGGAACTGGTCGACGAATTCTGCGGCGACCCCGGGCAGTTTCACGAGCGCCACTACAGTGAGTTCGTCACCTTTCTGCCTTACGTCCAGCGCTTTCTCTACGGCGAAGTCGGCAGCCGGGAAGGAAGCAAGGTGCACTACGACGAGTCGCCGATCCGTATCTTCCGTCGCCATGACGTGGCCAAGGTGCGGATGCGCTACAAGGACAGCGACCAGCCGATCGATTTCGACATCGTGCACCTCGATCTCTATTTCTTCTACGACATCGAGGTCGTCATCCTGGTCGTCGAGATCTTCGGCAACGACCTCGAACTGCGGCGGGTACACGATACGCTGTACCGTTTCGGGCGCGCCTACCCGCCGTCCTGGGACGACGACGGCAGCGGCAGCCACTGCCTGCAGAGCGCCGAATGGATCGCGCATGATGGGCAGGTGCTGGCTGTTTCAGACTACGAGAAACGCCGCAAGTACCTCTCCTTCGTCTCCCGCTTCCGCGCCCCGTGCATCGCGTCGCACTGGGAATTCCTGCTCAGACCGCTAGTCCTGCACCACTCCGACGCGGACGGACTGGTCCGCTACCGGCAGATCGAGTACCACCGCATGCCGCTCCTGGCGTACCTGGCGATGGACGACCCGCGCGCCCTCAGCCGTGACGACTTCGCCCGCCTGGTGCTGGTGACCGGACCGGGGAAGCTTGGTGCCCCGCCCGCTGCCGGACTGCAGCTCGACGATTTCGAAGCCCGCTACTGCTACGACCGCTACTGGCACCCGCACGCCGAGCAGCCGGGCACCCGTCTGCTCTCCTGCGGCCATGCGGTGGTGATGCTTGGCAGCGCCCGCGACCCGTACTTCACCGAACTGGAGAACGGCCTGCTCGGGCAGTTTCGGCATCAGTTCTTCCTGCTGGCGCTGATTCCGCACTTCCACAAGGCAGCCTTGCTGATGCTCTCCGATCGGCTGGTGACGGCGCTCAATCACCTCCGGATCGGCGACGCCGAATCGGTCAAGCACTTCAAGCGCGGGATCCGGCAGATCCTCGAAGTCTTCCTTCGCTTCACCCATCGCTACTGGTTCTACGAGATATCCGACCAGGCACAGGCCCGCGCGCTGTTTGCCATGACCAGGGCACACCTCGGCACCGAGCGCCTATACACCGAATTGCGCGAGGAGATCCAGGACATGAGCCAGTATCTCGACAGCGACAGCTTGCGCCGGCAGTCCAATACGGTGGTACGCCTGACCGTCGTCACCACCGCCGGCCTGATCGCGACGATCACCACCGGCGTCCTCGGGATGAACCTGCTCGACGCCGCGCAAGCCCCGTTCGGCGACCGGCTCGCCCTGTTCCTGCTGGTCGCCGTCCCGTCGGCACTGCTTACCGGCTACGCCATCGCCAAGTCGAAACCGCTCGCCGATTTTCTCGAAGCACTGTCCGACGAACGTCTCGCGCCGCGCGCCAAGGTCGCCGCGCTGACCGCTGTCTGGCGCCGACCGCGCCCGCCCGGCAAGCGCTGAGGAGCAGGCGCGGATAGCGCTGCCGCGCTGCCCGGACAACCCGATAAACCTCTTCCGGACGGGTGTCTTTTCGCTGCCAAAGGTGTAGATTGTCGTTGTCACGACGCTGCCGACTACCCGGCAGACCCTGGGCGCGAGCCCCGGAGCGGGTACCGCGGCAGCCGACCCGGCTTCAGGAATCCCTTCTCGTGCGTATCCATACCCTAGCCGTCGAACAGTCGCTGGCCAGCCTCAACACCGCGGCCGCGGGCCTGAGCGCCAGCGAGGCGGCACGCCGCCTGGCCGAGTACGGTCCGAACCAGTTCGAGGAAGCCCGCCAGCAGCACCTGCTGCTCCGTTTCGGGCGGGAGTTCACCCACTTTTTCGCGATCATCCTGTGGGTCGGCGCCGGCCTTTCGTTCACCGCGGAGCATTTCGATCCCGGCCAGGGAATGGCGCGCCTCGGCGTGGCCATCGTTGGCGTGATCATCATCAACGGCATTTTCTCGTTCTGGCAGGAATACAAGGCGGAACGCGCCGTCGCCGCGCTGCGCCAGTTGTTGCCCCAGAAGGTGAAAGTGCTGCGCGACGCGGAAATCGTCGAGGTTGTGGCCAGCGATCTGGTGCCCGGCGACGTCGTCCTGATCGAAGAGGGTGATTTCATTGCCGCCGACTGCCGGCTGACCGAAGCCTTCGGCTTGCGCGTCAACCAGTCGACGGTGACCGGCGAATCGCTGGCCCAGACGCGCAACACCGAACCCAGCGGCGAAGAATCGCCACTGCACGCCAGGAACACGGTCCTCGCCGGCACCTCGGTCGTTTCGGGACAGGCGCGCGCGGTGGTGTACGCCACCGGCAAGCATACCGAGTTCGGCCGCATCGCCCAGCTGACACAGACCGCCGGCGAAACCAGTTCGCCACTCCAGCGCGAGATCGCGCGACTGTCGCGTCTGGTCGCCGGCTTGGCAACGGCAATGGGTGTGGTGCTATTCCTGGTCGGCCAGGCAATGGGCCTGCCACCCTGGGAAAACATGCTGTTCGCCATCGGGATCATCGTCGCCAACGTCCCGGAAGGGCTGCTGCCGACGGTTACCCTGTCGCTGGCGATGGCCACCCAGCGGATGGCCAAACGCCATGCGCTGGTGCGCCACCTGCCCGCCGTCGAGGCTCTCGGTTCGACGACGGTGATCTGCAGCGACAAGACCGGCACCCTGACCGAGAACCGGATGTCGGTACATCAACTCTGGATCGGCGGCGCGTTCATGCCACGCGCTGATCTGGCGACGCGAGCGCACGTGGTATCCGACCACCGCCAGTTGTTCGTCAACGCCGCGCTCTGCCACAACCTGAAGGATGTCGGCGAAGAAGGCCGGCAAGTGCTGCGCGGTGACCCGATGGAAATCGCGCTGGTCGACCTCGGCCGAGCGATGGCCGGCGATCTCGGCGCCCATCGCCGCGTTGATGAGATCCCGTTTGACACCGACCGCAAGCGCATGTCGGTGCTCTGCGAGACGCCGCAGGGCCGCATGCTCTACTGCAAGGGCGCTCTCGAGACGGTCCTCGCCGGCTGTCGGCAAATCCAGTTCGACGCCGGCCTGGCGCCACTCGACCCGGCCGCGCGCACCCGCCTGCTGGCGGCGCAGGACGACATGGCCAGTGCCGGCCTGCGTGTTCTCGCCTTCGCGCATCGCACGGTACCCGAGGGACAAGCCGCCGACGAGCAGGGAATGACCCTTGCCGGACTGATCGGCCTCGAAGACCCACCACGCGCCGAAGTGCCCGAAGCGATCGCGCGCTGCGCGGCGGCCGGCATCCGGATCATCATGGTCACCGGCGACCATCCACGCACGGCGCTGGCCATCGCCCGCCAGATCGGCCTGGTCCGCAGCGAGCGGCCGGTGGTGATCAACGGCGGGCAGCTGCGGCTGATGTCGCCGACCCAACTGCAACTGGCGCTTGACGCGCCCGAAATCCTCTTCGCCCGCGTCGCCGCCGAACAGAAAATGCGGATCGTCGAGGTCCTGAAGAAGAAGGGCGAGATCGTCGCCGTGACCGGCGACGGAGTCAATGACGCGCCGGCGCTGAA
>DPSD01000577.1:0-2440 GCA_003538495.1 Accumulibacter sp. | reverse complement strand
CGCACATCGGCATCGCCATGGGGATCAACGGCACCGACGTGGCCAAGGCAGCCGCCGATCTGATCCTGCTCGACGACAACTTCGCCAGCATCGTCGCGGCGATCGAAGAAGGCCGTGCGGTGTTCGATAACATCCGCAAGTTCCTCACTTACATCCTCAGCTCGAACATCCCCGAGATCGTTCCCTACCTCGCCTTCGTCCTGTTCCGGATCCCGCTGCCGCTGACCATCATCCAGATCCTGGCCGTCGACCTGGGTACCGACATGCTGCCCGCGCTGGCGCTGGGCGCCGAACGACCCGATCCAGCGGTGATGCAACGGCCACCGCGCGCGCGCGGCGAACGGCTGCTGTCGTGGGGTCTGGTCGCCCGCGCCTACCTGTTCCTGGGGGTCCTCGAAGCGGCGGCGGCGATGGCCATCTATTTCTTCGTGCTCGACGCCGCCGGGTGGCAGTACGGCCAGCTCCTGGATCGCACCGACCCGCTCTATCTGCAGGCCACATCGGCCTGCCTGGCGACGATCGTCGTAATGCAGGTGATCAACGTCTATCTGTGCCGCCATCCGCAGCACTCGTCGCTGGCCGGCGGCTTCGCTGGCAATCGCCTGCTGCAGATCGGTATCGCATCCGAACTGGCGGTGATTCTGCTGATCCTCTACACGCCCGCCGGCAACTGGCTGTTCGGCACGGCGCCGATCGGCAGCACGCCGTGGCTGCTGGCGGCCGGCTGCGCGCTGCTGATGTGGTCGCTGGAAGAGCTGCGCAAGGCCTTCCGGCGGCGAACGACGAGGGGCTGAGCGATGCCGCAAGCGCTGCCGCCATTGATCAGAGCCCTGCTCGACCCGAGGCGCTATCCCGATCCGGCGATGCGGGTCGAACTTGTCGAGACGCATGCCTCGTGGCTGCTGCTGGCCGGCTCCTTTGCCTACAAGATCAAAAAACCCGTGCTCCTGCCCTTCCTCGATTACGGCACGCTCGACCAGCGGCGCGCCTGCTGCGAGGCCGAATTGCGTCTGAACCGCCGCTTTGCGCCGGACCTCTACCTGGCAGTGGTGGCCATCACCGGCTCCCCGGAAGACCCACAGCTCGGCGGCGCCGGTACCGCCATCGAGTTCGCCGTCCGGATGCGCCGCTTTGCCGAGTGCGGCCGGCTGGACCACCTGTGCGCCCGTGGTCAGCTCAACGCCGCACATGTTTCGGCCCTCGCCACCGCCATCGCCGATTTTCACCAGCACGCGGAAACGGCGCCGACGGCGACGCGCTTCGGTGAGCCGGAACAGGTTCTGGCACCGGCGCTGGCGAACTTCGCCGAGTTGCCGACGCTGCTGACGGGCAACGACGAGCGTTTGCGTCTGGCGCAGCTGGGCGCATGGACGCGCAGCGAATTCGACCGCCTGGAACCACGTTTCGCTGCCCGCAAGGCCAACGGGCGGGTACGCGAGTGCCACGGCGACCTGCACCTGGGCAACCTGGTGCTGATCGACGGCCGCGTGCGGCTGTTCGACTGCATCGAGTTCAGCGAAGACCTGCGCTGGATCGACGTCGCCAGCGAAGTCGCCTTTACCTACATCGACCTGCTCGATCAGGGTCAGCCCGGCCTGGCCGGCTGGCTGCTCAACGAGTGGCTCTCGGACTGCGGCGACTACGACGCGGTGCCCGTCTTACGCTTCTACGCCGTCTACCGCGCGCTGGTGCGAGCCAAGGTGGCGGCGATCCTCGCCACGCAGACCGGCGGCAATCTCGACCGCGCACGCCACTACCTCGCTCTCGCCGAACGGCTGGTGAATCCACCACCGGAACGGCTGATCATCACCCACGGCGTCGCCGGCTGTGGCAAGAGCCGTGCGTCGCGGCGCCTGTTGCTGCGCGATCCGGCGGCAGCGACGATACGCCTGCGCTCCGACGTCGAACGCAAGCGCCTGTTCGATCTGGCGACTTCGGCCAGCAGCGGCTCGCCGCTCGACGCCGGGATCTACGCCGCCGACGCCAGCGAGCGCACCTATCGCCGTCTGCTCCAGCTGGCGCGGGACCTGCTCGCCGCCGGCTGGTCGGTGATCGTCGATGCCGCTTTCCTGCAAGGTGCGCGGCGCGACGCTTTTCGGGCGCTCGCCAAGCAACTGCGGGCCGCTTTCTTCATCGTCGCGCCACAGGCCACGCCAGCCGTGCTGCGGGCGCGCATTCGCGGCCGATTGGCCAAAGGCGACGACCCATCCGAAGCCACCCTCGCGGTGCTCGCCAAGCAACTGTCGCAGCGCGAACCGCTGCGCGCCGACGAACGAGACTGCCTCTTGCAGGAACAACATTTTCCGCGCCCGGTAGCAGCACAGCTCGCAAGCCGGCAGTACCAAGGAGACGATGGAAACCCCGACCAGTGATCTGTCAGAGGGCGCCCGGCCGCAGAAAGGGTCGGAAAATTTTACACATGGCTTCGTCGAACCCATTG
>DPSD01000414.1 GCA_003538495.1 Accumulibacter sp. | reverse complement strand
ACACAAAACGACCTAAACCCAATCGTTCGCGCCCCAATGTTGCAGTCGGGATAGCATGGAGCGCGGGAAGCGCTGGGAGCTTTAGGCCTTTGCGAGCGGCAGCGATGTCGGCGCCGGTGTATCTTCGGCCAGCGGCCACGCAGCCAATGCAGCACGCCGGCTTCGGATCGCGAGTTTCATCGACGCACAACTGCGCCACTTGCACGATGTCGGCCGCCAGAGGGTCCTCCAGCGCGAAGCTGGCACGGCCCCCTTCACGGATCGTCGCATCGATCACGCCGGCGCTTGGCGTCAGCTCGAAGACTTCCCGCACGAGCTCGCGAATGCTCGCTCGCGAGAGGCGCATTCGCAGCGCGAGCAGAACCGTGGCCCCGGCCAGGCGAGGACCCACCAAGCGCAGTTGTCGTCCATCTGATAGCGATCATGCGTGCTCAGGCGCATCTCGTCGTTGCTACGGCGTCGTCGTCTGGACCAATGTTCATGCCGCAAAATCATGCCAGTGGCGGCTTCTCTTGAGGTGTGGCGAACGGTTGCGGCAGGACTGTACCGGGCCCCGCCAGCCTGCGCGAGTGCGCGCCCGAGGCTTGATCGATCGCCTTCGGCCGGCTATAGTCCGGCCGCGGTCTGGGTACCGCCTGGTTTTTTTTCTAGCGGCACGGCGTTTCGCGACGCCGCCGCGTTCAAGCTGCGGCAGACTCCTTGCCGTGGCGGGTCTTCACAGGGAGTGGTCATGTTCGATTTCTCGCGCCGCCTGGCGCTCAAGGGTGCGCTGCTGTGCGCGCTTGCCATCGCCTCTTTGCACACCGCGATCGCCGCCGAAGCCGTGCTGCGCGTTTCGGCGATCCCAGACGAGGCGCCGACCGAGCTGCAGCGCAAGTTCGCGCCGCTCGGCAGGTATCTCGAAAGAGAGCTGGGGATGAAGGTGTCCTTCGTGCCGGTGTCGGACTACGCGGCGGTCGTCGAGGCGCTGGCCAGCGACAAGCTCGACCTGGCCTGGCTCGGTGGCTTTACCTTCGTGCAGGCGAGCATTCGCACCAAAGGCACGGCGATTCCGCTGGTGCAGCGCGAGGAGGACGCCCGCTTCACTTCGAAGTTCATCAGCGCCGACGAGAACGTCAAGACCCTGGCCGATACCAGGGGCAAGGTCTTCGCCTTCGGCTCGCCGTCGTCCACTTCCGGTCACCTGATGCCGCGTTACTTCCTGATGCAGGAAGGGATCAATCCCGACAAGGACTTCAAGAACGTCGCTTTCTCGGGCGCGCACGACGCGACGGTCGCCTTCGTCGCTGCCGGCAAGGCCGACGCCGGCGTGCTCAATGCGTCGGTATGGGAGAAGCTGCTCGAACAGAAGAAGGCCGATTCGAAGGTGCGCGTGATCGCCACGACGCCGCCTTATTTCGACTACAACTGGACGGTGCGCGGCGACCTCGACCCGGCGCTGATCAGGAAGATCTCGGCCGCATTCCTGAAACTCGATCCGGCGAACCCCGAGCACGCCGAGATCCTCGCCTTGCAGCGGGCCAGCAAGTTCATCCCGACCCGGAAGGAGAACTACCAGGGGATTGAGCAGGCGGCGAAAGCGGCCGGCTTGCTGAAGTAGCGCGCTTGTTCCGCCTGCACGATGCCTCGCTGGCGCACGCCAACGGTTTCGTCGCCCTGCGCGAGGTGACGCTGGCGGCGCGCGCCGGCGAGCAGATCGCCATCATCGGTCCTTCGGGCGCCGGCAAGACCAGCCTGCTGCGCGTCCTCGGCGCCGCGCTGCGTCCGACCACCGGCCAGCTCGACGTGCTTGACGCCAACCCGTGGGCGCTGCCGGCCGCACAGTTGCGCCGCTTGCGGGCGCGGATCGGCGTCGCGCATCAGGCGCCGCCTTTGCCGCCGCGCCAGCGGGTGGTCACCGCGGTGCTCGCCGGACGCCTGGGGCAGTGGCCGTGGTGGAAGGGTGTCGCCTCGCTGGCCTATCCGGTGGACATTGCGGGCGCGGCTGCGGCGCTGGCGCGGCTGGACCTCGACGAGCGGATTTTCGATCGCTGCGACCGGCTCTCGGGTGGGCAACTGCAGCGCGTCGGCGTTGCCCGCGTGCTCTATCAGCAAGCGCAGCTGATCCTCGCCGACGAGCCGGTCTCGGCGCTCGACCCGACCTTGGCGCGGCAGACGGCGCAGGTGCTGATCGCCGATGCCGCGGCGCGCGGCGCGACGCTGGTCGCCAGTCTGCACGCCGTTGACCTGGCGTTGTCGTGCTTTCCGCGGATTGTCGGGCTTCGCGACGGGCGGATTGCTTTCGACCGGCCCGCCGCCGCGGTCGACCAGGCCTTGCTCCGCAAGCTGTACGCCAGCGAAGGAGGGCGGTTGCCGGAGTTGTCGGCAGTGCCCGCGCCGCTCGCGCCGTCCAGCGCGCTGGGCTCGCACGCATCGTTCGCGCGCTCACCGCTCGCCACGGTTCGCGACCGGGCGCCGCAGGCTTCCGACACCGCATCCGTACCAGCCAGCGGCTGCTGGCGATGAGCCACCCGCGCGACCCGGCGGCGCCGGCGCGCGCCGCCGGTCTGCTAGTGGCGATCGCCCTGCTCTGGCCGTTGGCGGTGATCGGCGAGTTTCATCCGTGGGCGCTGTTCGAAGCGCGCAACCTGCGGGTGATGGGGGGCTTCCTCGCCGGCTTTCTGCCGCCGGCCAGCGATCGCGAGTTTCTCGCCTGTCTGGGACGCGCGACGCTCGAGACGCTGGCAATCGCCAGCGCCGGCATGGCGCTGGCGATTGTCGTCGCCGTGCCGCTGGCGATCGCCAGCACCCAGGCGCTGTCGATATCGCGGATCGGTCCGGGACCTGGGCGCCGGCGCGGAGTGATGCTGCGTGCGGTTCTGCGAATGCTGCTGGTCGTCCTGCGGGGCGTTCCGGAGCTGGTCTGGGCGCTGCTCTTCGTCCGCGTCTTCGGCCTCGGGCCGGCGGCCGGGGTGCTGGCCCTGGGACTGACCTACGGCGGCATGCTGGCCAAGGTCTATGCCGAGATCCTCGAATCGGGCGATGGCCGGCCGGCACGCGCGCTGCTCGAAGCCGGCGGCAGCCGGCTGCAGGCCTTGTCTTACGGGCTGCTGCCGGGGAACGCGCAGGAACTGACGTCCTATACCGTCTATCGCTGGGAGTGCGCGGTTCGTGCCTCGGTGGTGATGGGTTTTGTCGGCGCCGGTGGCCTCGGGCAGCTGATGGACCAGTCGATGAAAATGCTCAATGGTGGCGAGGCGGCGAGCATTCTGCTGACTTTCCTGGTGCTGGTGCTGGCCGCCGATGCGCTGTCGTCGTTTTTCCGGCGGCAGCTCGGCGATGCCGGTACAGGTGGGCGTGCGGCGGCAATCGGGCCGCCGTCGCTGGCCTTGCTGGCGCTGCTCGGCGCTGCCGTGCTGGCCAGTTTCGTCTGGCTCGATCTCGGCCTCGCCGCGCTGCTGACCCGCGAATCGGCCGCGTCGATGGCCGACTTCATGGCGTCGTTCCTTCCGCTCGACCTGTCGGTCGACTGGTTGCTGAAAGTCGGCAAGGGATCGCTGGAGACCGTCGCCATCTCGTTGCTCGGGACGCTGCTCGCCGCAGCCTGCGGTCTGCTGCTGGCCTTGCCGGCTTGCGGGCGCCACGGGCGGGCGCTGGAGCACGGTACGCGCCTGCTGCTCAACACCCTGCGTTCGGTTCCTGAACTGGTGTGGGCGACGCTGATGGCGCTGGCCGCCGGGCTTGGCCCCTTTGCCGGCATTCTGGCGTTGACGCTGCACACCAGCGGCGTGCTTGGCCGGTTGTTCGCCGAAGCCTTGCAGAATGCGCCACCGGCGCCGCGTGAGGCGTTGCTCGAAGCGGGGGCGCCGTCCGGAGCGGCCTTCCTGTATGGCACGCTACCCGGGGTGACGCCGCAACTCGTCGCCTACGCGCTCTACCGCTGGGAAATGAATATCCGCATGGCGTCGATTCTCGGCTTCGTCGGCGCCGGCGGTCTGGGGCAATTGCTCTACGTCGAACTGTCGCTCTTTCACTACGCGCAGGCCAGCACGGTGATCGCCGCCATGCTGTTGCTGTCGGTGGCGGTCGATGCCGCCAGCGCGCGGCTTCGTCGCTGGCTTGCCTAGACGCAGGCGAGTTGGCCGATAGCCAGCGAAAAGCGCCTGACGAAGGTGGTGAAGAGCCGGCGATACTGGGTCGCCCGGATGACCGGTCATGGCCTCCGGGCGGCAGCGCCAGCTATTTGGGCTGCGGCACGACGCGCAGATAGGGCTTAAGCGTTTTCCAGCCGTCCGGGTACTTGGCCCTGGCCGCTTCGTCGGACACCGTCGGCGGGATGATCACATCCTCGCCCGGCCGCCAGTTCACCGGCGTGGCGACGGTGTGCCTGGCGTTGAGCTGGACCGCGTCGAGCGCGCGCAGCACCTCGTCGAAATTGCGCCCGGCGCTCATCGGGTAGGTCATCGTCAGTTTGATCTTCTTGTCCGGGCCGATCAGGAATACCGAGCGCACCGTCGCGTTATCGACCGCCGTGCGGCCGGCGGCGTTGCCGCTGGCGTTGGGGTGGATCATGTCGTAGAGCTTGGCGACGACCAGCTCGGTATCGCCGATCAGCGGGTAGTTCAGCGCCGTTCCCTGCGTTTCGGCAATGTCGCCAGCCCAGCGCTGGTGGTCGTCGACGCTGTCGATCGAGAGGCCGATGACCTTGGTGTTGCGCTTGTCGAATTCGGGTTTGAGGCGCGCCAGGTAGCCCAGCTCGGTGGTGCATACCGGGGTGAAGTCCTTCGGGTGCGAGAACAGGATCGCCCAGCTGTCACCGATCCATTCGTGGAAGCTGATCGTGCCCTCGGTGGTCGGGGCGGTGAAATCCGGCGCTTCGTCGCCAATGTGCAGTCCCATGCTGTGCTCCTTTCAATCTGAGTGGGGAAACGGGATGCGGACGCATTCACGACCGAAGAAGCGATGCGGCTGCTCCTTCGGCAGGCTGACTGTAGCCGCACACCGGTGGCGGGTCAAGCCGGGGAGGGTGGCCCGGGTTACCGCTGAGCGAGCTGGCGTGACGCGAGTTGGCGCGGTGCTGGCGGTGCCCCCCTCTTGCTCGTCCTGACCAGCGTTGGACTCAGGCTTGCGGTCCCGAGTTCACCGGATAGCCGGCGACGCGCCAGGCCTTCATGCCGCCGTCGAGCGCCACCACGTTGGCGAAGCCCATCTCGTGCAGCGTCGCCGCCGCCAGGGTGGACACGTAGCCGAGTTCGCAACAGACCAGGATGCGGCGGGTGGGGTCGGGCAGTTCCTGGTTGACGCGCAACTCGAGCTGACCGCGTGGCAGCAGGCGCGCGCGCGGGATGTGGCCGCTTTCGTAAGCGTCGCGCTCGCGCACGTCGAGGACGATCAGGTCGTCGGCGGTGGGCTCTGCCGCCGAGGCGGCCTCGACGCGCGCCTTGAGTTCGTCCAGCGACATGAACGGCACGCGCGCGGCCGCCTCGGCGAGCAGCTGCGCGACCGATTTCCCGCCGCTCATGTTGGTCCGCAGCGCTTCGGTGACGTGCGTCGGCATCGACAGATTGAGGTTGCACATCATCTCGACGAAGGCCGCCCGGTCGCGCGCCTGCAGGCGCGGATTGGTCGCCAGCTCCTGCCCGATGGTCGATTGCTGGCGCCCCTTGTAGTCGTGCGCGGGAAAGACCCGGGTCGCCGGGTCGAGCGTCAGGATGCGCCGAAAGAGACTGTCGTGCAGTGCTTCGGGGTCGCCGGTTGGCAGGTCGGTACGGCCGGTGCCTCCGATCAGCAGGGTGTCGCCGGTGAAGAGATGGTCCTCGACCCGCAGGCACATCGAGTCGCGGGTGTGGCCCGGCGTGTAGATCGCCCGCAAGCGCAGCTGCCCGATCAGCAGCATTTCGCCGTCACCGATCCGCAGGTCGACAAACGGCGCGGCGCTGGCGCGGTGCATCACCACCGGCACCGCCAGGCGTCGCGCGAGTTCGCGGGTCGCCGAGAAATGGTCGGCGTGGGTGTGGGTATCGATCAGGTAGCGAATCCGCAAGCCGTCGCGCGCGGCCAGCGCCAGGTAGTGGTCGATCTTGCTGATCTCCGGATCGATCAGCGCCGCCGAGCTGCTGTCGCTGCAGCCGACGAGGTAGGACTGGCAGCCGCCAGTGGCGATTTGTTCGAGAATCATCACACCCTCCTGTAGCGCTCTGACGCCTGACAGTCCGCCGATCCTTGCCTGAGCGGCGTCGCGATCGGTGGGTTCGAGGAAACGCCTTGCCGGGGAGTTCAACGCTGGTCCCCGCCGACCAATGGTAGCGCAAGTCGTGGCGCAGATCGTAGCGCAGGGCGGCGCTGCCGGCGTCCCGGACCGTACCGTGCACGCGCTGGCACCGGCGAGCAGGGCTTGGAGTGCCCGTCCTTTGCGTGGTTTGCCTATACTGGTTCTGTCGAAGCGCGAACCCCGTCGCCCGGGCGACGGAACCCGACCGCGTGTGCCGGGTCGTAGCGACGTCGACGGCCGGCGCGGGCACGGCCGGATCACCGGGCAAGGGAAAGCTGATGGGAAAGCTGATGGGCAAGCTGCTAGGTCGTCCGCGAGGACGATCGCCGACCGGCACTGCTGCTGGCTGGCGGTCGCTGGCCGGGCTGGTGCTGGTCGCGTTGGCGGTGATCGTGGCGATGGCGCGGGCGGCGCCCGCCGCGCCGGCGCTGGGGCTCACCGTCCAGGACGCAATCGGCCCGGCCAGTGCCGACTACGTCGTTCGCGGCCTGCAGCGCGCGCAGCAGGACGGTTCGCCGGTCGTCGTGCTGCAGATCGACACCCCCGGCGGGCTGGACAGCGCGATGCGCCAGATCGTCCA
>DPSD01000211.1 GCA_003538495.1 Accumulibacter sp. | reverse complement strand
CGGCCACCCTGCAACTCGACTCTTCCTTCAAGCACTTCCAGTCGCGAGGTCGCCGTCGCAGGATCCATGCTGATCCGGTAGCGCGTACCGCGCACGGCCGAATGGGCGGCGGGGGTCCAGATTTCGTAACGGTTGCCGGCGCCCGTCGTGCGCGGCGTGACCTCGCTATCGGCGCGACCTTTCTCCAGGCGGCTTCGGGTCTCGACGAACGGTGTCTGACCGCGCGCGTTCAGGATCGCCAGTCGCAGCTCGCTATCCGCCTGCAGCAACACCCGCGAGCCATCCGCGAATTTCAGGGTGACATTGCTGTCGGGTCCGGTACCCAGGATGTCGCCCTGATGCAGGAACAGTCCGGGATCGACGGCAACCCTTTTGTTGGTGGATGCGATCAGGGCCTGCACCTGCCCCTGTACCGCCAGGACCAGGGCCTTGGCCGGCAAGCGTTTGAGCCAGGCAACCGGAATCCGCAGCTTCGTCCCTGGGGGCAGATGTTCGGGATTGGTCACCCCGTTGAGTGCCTGCAGCTTCGGCCAGTAGTCCACAGCACTCAGATAACGAGTCGAGACATCCCACAGATTGTCGCCAGGACGCACGGTATAGTGCCATTCCTGAGCCTGCGCGGTGTTCGCGAAGAGCAGTGTCAGAAACAGCAGGAGCGCGTGCATGGAGCGTCTGGCCGAACCGAGTCGCGTGGCTGTCTGCAGGATAGTGTGCATTTTCGTTCCCTCATATTGCATATTGTCTATCCAACTACGCTATCCAGGCGTGATCAATGTCGGGTTTCGCTTGCCGGCGATGGACTGTGCAGCGCAGCCGGACCCTCTGTGCTGTGCATGCATTGTAGTCGATGCTGCCTGCAAAGCCCCTACTGTTACCGGCCAGGTCGTAGGTCGGGTTAGCCAGCAGGGCGTAACCCGACATTCGTTGGTCAAGAGGTCGGGTTACGGGGTGGGCGCCGACGGGTCCAGGTCGAAGCGGCCACCGTTCCTGAGGAGGGCCTCGAAGCGATCGAGCGGCAGCGGTTGCGAATACAGGTAGCCCTGCTGGATCGGACAGCCGTGGGCAAGCAGGAAGCTGGCCTGGGCGCGCGTTTCGACCCCTTCGGCAACCACATGCATGCCGAACTGGCGTCCGAGTTCGATGATCGACAGGGCAATCGCGGCGTCCTTGCCGCCCTTGGTCAGGTCGGCGACGAAAGAGCGGTCGATCTTGAGTTCGTCGAGCGGAAAGCGCTTCAGATAGCTCAACGAGGAAAAACCGGTGCCAAAGTCGTCGAGCGACAAGGCAAAACCACTGGCCCGCAAGTCGTTCAGACGGGCGATGGTGTTTTCGGCATCGACCACCAGCAGCGACTCGGTGAGTTCGAGAATCAGTTGCTGCGGAGAGACGCCAGCGCAGCGCATGGCATCGCAACACTTCTGGGTGATGTTCTCCTGCAGGAAGCTGGGGCTGGCCAGGTTGATCGACAGGCGTAGCGCTTCCAGGCCGGCGTCTGCCCACTTTCGCAGGTGTCTGGCGGCTGTTGCCAGCACCCAGTCGCCGAGGGCAACGATCAGCCCCGATTCCTCGGCCAGCGGAATGAAATGACCCGGCCCGAGCAGCCCGCGCTGCGGATGTTGCCAACGCACCAGTGCCTCGGCGCCAGCGAGCTGGCCGCTGGCGGCGTCGACCTTGGGCTGGAAGTGCAGGCGCAACTCGTCCTCGGCAATGGCGTGCCGCAATTCATTTTCCAGATGGAGTTTGCGGCTGGCAGCGGCGTTCATTTCCTCGTCGAAGAAGCGGCAGGTCGATGGACCGGCCGCCTTGGCGGCGTACAGCGCCTGCTCGGCGTGGCGCGACAAGGTTTCGACCGAATCGGCATCGCGTGGAAAGACGGCGATGCCGACGCTGGCCGTCAGCACCACTTCGTGGTCGTCGGCCGACAGCGGTCGGGCAATGGCCTGCTGCAGACGCTCCGCGATGATCGCTGCCTGGTCTGGGGTCCGCACTTCGAGGACCAGCACGGTAAAGGCATCGCCGTCGATGCGCGAGACCGTTTCGGCGGTACGCATCGGCGGATTCAGGGCCAGCAGGTCGGCCCCACGTACCGACACGCTCAACCTTTTGGCGAGCGCGCACAACAACTGGTCACCGACGGCATCGCCAAGAGCATCATTGACGCTCTTGAAGTGGTCGATATCGAGATGGAGAATCGCACATAGGCTCTTCTCGCGGCGCGCACGCTCGAGTTCGACCTCGACCAGTTGGGCGAAGAACTGCCGGTTGGCCAGTCCGGTCAGACCGTCGTGCAAGGCCAGATGCTCGATGCGCTGCTGCGCCTCGACGCGTTCGCTGATGTCCTGCGTGAAGCCCTCGATCTTGACGATCCGGCCGCTACCATCACGAACTGCCTCTGCCTGCTCGAGAACTTCGCGCAACACGCCGTCCGGGCGACAAAAGCCGTAGGTGATCTGGTACGGCTGGCCGTCGATCAACAGTGCCTGCCGTGCTGCGTTCACGGCCGCGCGATCGCTCTCCCGCACCACGCTCAGAAAAAGCTCGAGGGTTGCCGCGCCGGCGAGTTTCCAGTCGCCGCCGAAGATCTGCCGCAGTTCGTCCGAGCACGCGAAGCGCGCATCGCCTGACCACCATTCCCAACTGCCCATGCGCGCCAGACGCTGGGCATGCGCCAGACTTTGCTGGCTGCGTGTCACTTCTGCGATGGCATGACTGGCGCGCAAACCATACCGTACCCGTTGCGTCAGCAACAGCCAGTTGATCGGCTTGGTGATGAAATCGGTGGCGCCGGAAAGGTAGGCCTGCTCGATCGAATCGCTGTCGTTGAGGCCGGTCAGCATCACGATCGGCAACCACTTGCCGCGCTCGTGTTGCCGCAGGCGTTGGCAGACCGTGTAACCGTCGATCCCGGGCATCATCACGTCGAGCAGCAGCAGGTCGAAATCCTGCTCCTCGAACATCTCCAGGGCCTGCTCACCGCAGTCGGCCTCGCTGACCTCGAAGCCTGCGTGGCGCAGCGACTCGGAGGCGAGCATGCGGACCATCAGGTCGTCGTCGACAATCAGCAAGCGTCCGTGTGCAGGAATGTTTCTCATGTTGCCTTTATGTGAAAGTTGCGTCAGCGACGCACGGATCTCTCCTCCCCCACAAGTGGGGAGGGGTCGGGGGAGAGAGAAACGGTCATGACTT
>DPSD01000461.1:2337-2544 GCA_003538495.1 Accumulibacter sp. | reverse complement strand
GCGCGGCGCTGGGTGGGCTGAGCCACTGCCCAGGCGGGCGACGGCCGCTCGCTTCGTACCCGGCACCCGCAAAAAAAACGCCAGCTGAGCCGGCGCCTTTTCGCCTGGCAACCGCTGGCTGCCTGGGCTGGTGAGCCGCTGGTGGCCTACTCGACCTTTGCCTTGGCGCGCAGATCGCTCACCAGTTTCTGGATCTGCTCCTGCTGC
>DPSD01000461.1:0-2054 GCA_003538495.1 Accumulibacter sp. | reverse complement strand
TTTCTGGATCTGCTCCTGCTGCAGGCGCTGCGACAACTGCTGCTTGACCTGGTCGAAAGCTGGCGGGGTCAGCGGGCGGCTGTCCTCGAGCAGGATCACGTGATAACCGAAATCGGTCTTGACCGGGGTTTCCGTGTACTTGCCCTTGCCCAGCCCGGTGACCGCATCGCCGAAGGGCTTGACGAAACTGGCGGTACTGGTCCAGCCGAGGTCACCGCCTTTTTCACGCGAACCCGGGTCCTTGGACTGCTTGGCCAGATCTTCGAACTTGGCACCCTTCTTGAGGTTGACGATGATCAGCTTGGCGTCGTCTTCCTTCTCGACCAGAATATGGCGCAGCTTGTACTCGGTGCTGCCCATCTGCGCCTTGAGCCGATCATACGCGGCCTTGACCTGCTCTTCGCTGATCGGATGCTTCTTGACGTAGTCCTGGACGAAGGCCCGGATGAAGATCGCCTGCCGCGCCAGATCGGCCTGCGCGGCAACGTCGGGATTCTTGTCGAGACCCATCTTCTTCGCCTGCTGGACCAGCAACTCGCGGCGGATCAGCTCTTCGCGGATGGCATTCTTCAGTTCCGGCGTGTCGGCCGCGCCCTGCGCCTCCTGTTCGGCGAGGAAGGCGTTGGCGACGGTCTGCGAGATGGCAACGCCGTTCACGGTCGCCAGGGTGCCGGTCTTGCCCTTTTCGGCGGCGACCGCGGGCAGCGAGATCACTGCCCCGAGCAGCAGTGCGCTGGCCAGCTTGGAGAGTTTGTGCATGTCTGTCTTTCCTTCAGGTGGGATGGGATGGAACGGGGTAATGCGCTGCCTTGATCAGGAGCCGGTCGAAGCGGTCGCAGTGGCTTCCTCTGGACTCAGCGCCTGGATGCTCAGGGCGTGAATACGGCCGCGCATCAGATCGCCGAGTGCTTCGTGAACCATGCGGTGGCGGACCAGGCGTTTCTGGCCGGCAAAATCAGGCGAGACGATCAGCAGCCGATAGTGACCGCCGCCACCCTTGGCGCCTTGATGACCAGCGTGCCGCGCCGAATCGTCGATCAGTTCCAGGCGAACCGGCGCCAGGACGGCGAGTCGCTGGCGGATGATCGCCTCGCGGTCGGCGGCAAGACCGGCGCCTTGCGCATCGCTCACGCCGGCAGAGCTTTCTTGAACGGCTTGACGGTGACCGCCTGGTAGACCCCGGCGGCGACATAGGGGTCGGCGTCGGCCCACGCCTGCGCCGCAGCGAGCGACGCGAACTCGGCGACGATCAGGCTGCCCGAGAAACCGGCCGGTCCGGGGTCAGGGGAATCGATCGCCGGGAAGGGGCCGGCCAGCAACAGGCGACCCTCGTCCTGCAGGGCCTTCAGCCGCTCGACGTGCGCCGGCCGGGCGGCGAGACGATCGGCCAGCGACTCCGGACGGTCTTCGCCGACGATGGCGTAAAGCATCATTTCTTCTCCTCCATGTATTTCGATAGCAGCACCCCTTGCACGAGGACGAAGACCAGCATCAGCCCGGTGGCGCCGAAGAGCTTGAAGTTGACCCAGTCGTCGGTGGAAAAGTTGAGCGCCACCAACAGATTGGCGACCCCCATCAACAGAAAGAAACCGATCCATGACCAGTTGAGCCTGCTCCAGGCGACCTCCGGCAATTCCATCTGCTCGGCCAGCAAGGTGCGGATCAGGTTCTTTTTCATGAACAGCATGCCGCCCAGCAGCACCGCGGCAAACGCCCAATAGAGAATCGTCGGCTTCCACTTGATGAACGCTTCATCGTGCAGGATCAGGGTCATCCCGCCGAAGACGGTGATCACCACCAGACTGACCCAGAGCATGGTATCGATCTTGCGGCCGCGAAACCACAGCCAGCCGATCTGCGCGAAACTGGCGGCGATCGCCACCCCGGTCGCGACATAGATGTCCGCCGCCTTGTAGGCGATAAAGAAAAGGATGACAGGGAAGAGATCGAAGAGGACCTTCATGGCCGATACCGCCAAAATATCCGCTGATTATTGCCGATTTGGCCGCCTGCTGTCCATGCTCCGTCGCATTCTGCAGCCCTGACGCATGACC
>DPSD01000576.1 GCA_003538495.1 Accumulibacter sp. | reverse complement strand
TCATCGTCGGGTCGACGCCGATCCCGACGTACGAGAGCACTGCCTCGGCGAGGACCAGGCTCGAGAAGTCCATCACCAGCGCGATGATCACGATATGCATCAGGTTGGGCAGGATGTGCCGCCCGATGATCCGCAGGTCGGCGACGCCAAAGGCCTGCGCGGCCTGGATGTACTCGAGCTCGCGCAGCTTCAGCGTCTCGCCGCGCAACAGCCGGCACAGGCCGGTCCAGCTGGTCACGCCGAGGATGAAGCACAGCGCCAGCAGGCGCAGGTCAGCGCGTTCGGCAGCCGTGGCGAACCACTGCGGATGGTTGTCGATCAGCACCTGCATCATCAGCACCGCCGCGGCGATCAGCAACACCCCGGGAATCGAACTGAGCGTCGTATAAAGGTACTGGATCAGGTCATCGACCCAGCCCCGGAAATAGCCGGCCAGCACGCCGAGAAGGATCGACAGCGGCAAGGTGACCAGCGTCGTCACCAGCCCGATGACCAGCGCCGTGCGCACGCTCTTGAGCACCTGATAGAGGACATCCTGACCAACCTTGTCGGTACCGAAGACGTGATAATGCGTCGCGAGCATCGCCAGCGGCAGCGCTACCAGCAACAGGCTGCCGAACGCGGCGAGCACCGCGTTCCAGGCAAAATCGCTCTCGTTGCGCCAGATTCGCCGCCACGCCGCCCGGTGCGAGCAAGCCTCGGCGCGGGCCAGGCCGGCCGCCGTCGCCGCGGCAACGGCCCACCAGGCGAGCAGCGCCAGACCGACGGCTCGCAGCAGACGGTAGCCGATGTCGGCATCGCGGCGCGCCTCGTCGACGCCGCGATGCGCGCCGCCATGCCGCAACCGCGGGTAGTCGCGCCTTTGCTGCAACTGGCCAGCCGCGTCGCGCGACTCGATCGACTCCTTGGCGTACGCGCGCGTTGCCAGCGGTTCCGAATAGGTCTTCTCGTTCTGCGTGCGCAGCGGCGTCAGAATGAAGTCGAGCAACGACAGCACCTCGACGGCGTAGGCCGCCGGCTGGCCGCCGGCGTTGCCGGCCCCCTGCCCGGCGTCGTTTTCCAGACGCGGCCGGTAGTGCAGCGAATCGAGCAGACCGACGGCGACGAAGGCCAGCAGGACCGTCGCCGAAGCCATTCCCGCGCGACTGCGGCCGACCCGCTGCCAGGCCGTACGCCACAGCGGATTGCGCGCCGACAGCCAGCCGAAGGCGATCGCCGCCACGAACAGCAGCCAGATCAGCGCGTCGGACCAGAGAATGACCGGCAGGAAAGCCATCAGTTGAAACGGATCCGTGGGTCGACAAAGGTGTACGAGAGGTCGGTGAGAATCAGGCCGACGATGTACAGCACCGAACCGATGAAGACCATCGCCCGGACGACGGCAAAATCCTGCGCATTGATCGCATCGATGGTATAGCTGCCCAGGCCGGGTATTCCGAAGAACGACTCGGTGAGCAGCGAGCCCATGAACAGCAAGGGGATGACCACCACCACCCCGGTCAGGATCGGGATCATCGCGTTGCGCAGCACGTGGCGAAACAGCACCACCAGCTCGGAGAGCCCCTTGGCCCGCGCCGTGCGTACGTAGTCGCGCGAGATCTCCTCGAGAAAGATCGTGCGATACCAGCGGGTAGACGAGCCGATGCCCGAAATGACGCCGATCAGCACCGGCAGGATGACGAACTTCCACGCATCCAGCCCGCCGCCATAGCCCGAGATCGGCACCAGCCGCCAGATCTTGCTGATCAGGAACTGGCCGCCGATGATGTAGAACAGGCCCGAGATCGACATCATCGCCACGCACAGCACGACCCCCCAGAAGTCGAGGTAGCTGGCGCGAAAGAAGGTCAGCAGCAGGGCAAACGAAACGGTCACCAGCAAGCCGAGGACGAAGGTCGGCAGCGCGATCGCCAGCGACGGCCCCATCCGCGAGGTGATCTCGCGGGCGATATCGCGGCCGTCCTCGGCACGCCCGAAATCGCCGGCGAACATCCGCGCCGACTTGCTGAAAAAGATGGTGTCGGTGAACACCGCGCTGCCGCTGGCCGCCTGGTTGATGAACAGCGGCTTGTCGTAACCGCGTTCGGCCTTCCACTTGCCGATCGCTTCGGGCGTCACGCGCTTGACGCCGAGCTGCATCCGCGCCATGTCGTCGGGGGTGTTGACCACGAAGAACAGCGCGAAGGTGATCACGTTCACGCCGATCAGGATCGGCAAGGCATAAAGCAGGCGGCGAACGAGGTAGGCGAGCATGGTTGGCGACTATACCTCAGGCCGGCGCGCCGGCATCGCGGCGGCCATCAGCGCGGTTCCCCGCTCGCGACGCCGATAGCCGATCGCGGCCGGCAGGACGACGGCGACCAGCAGCAGCGCCACTGCCAGCAGCGGCCAGAGTACCGGCTCGTTCCACTCCTGCCGCAGCCGCGCACGCCTGGCGACGTCGATCCGCTGGTACTTCAGGATGTTGTTGCCGACGTCGGTCGACTTGCGGTTGTGCAACCAGTCGTGGCCCAGCGTATAGCTCTTCGGGTGAAAGCCGAAGATCCACGGCGCATCGTGCTGCAGCAGCGCGATCGCCTGGCGAATGATCGCCAGCCGCTCGGCGCCGCGCGGACCGTCGCTCTCCATGTTCTTCATTTGCTCGAACAGACGGTCGAACTCCGGATTGACGTAGTTGGAAGCATTTTCGCCGGCCACCGCGACCTTGCCTTCGGAGCCGGCGAGCAGGAACAGGAAGTTCTCCGGATCGGGGTAGTCGGCGTTCCAGCCCAGGTAGTAAAGCTGCACCGCGCCCTTGCGGATCTTCTCCTGGAAGCGGTTGAAGTCGGTCGAGCGGACGACCAGCTGGACGTCGAGTTTGGCAAACTGCCGGGTCAGCCAGTCGAGCCGCGACTTGTCGCCCATGCCGCCGCTGGTGGTGTCGAGGTTGAGGACCAGCGGCTCGCCGGTCCTGGCATGGCGACCGTTCGGCCAGCCGGCTTCGGCGAGCAGCTGCCGGGCAAGCTCGATCGGCTTTCGCCGGGCCCGCCCGTCGACCCAGTCGTAGACCACCGGGTTGTTGCCGGCCTCGCCCTCCAGATAACCAAAGATCCCCGGCGGCAACGGACTGGTCGCGGCGATCCCGCGACCGTTCATGAAAATCGAGATGAACTCCTCCTGGTCGATGGCGATCGACAAGGCCTGGCGCAGTTTGGTCGCCTGCGGGGAGAGGCTGCCGACGACCGGGTCGAGCATGTTGAAACCCATGTAGAACACCGACGGCCGCACGCTGGTCAGCAGCCGGATCCCCTTCTGGCGCATCTCGTCGGTCAGTTGCACGTCACCGCCGACGCCAAGCCGCACCGCCTGGTCGAAGCTGTCCGACGAAATCCCCGAAGCATCGTAATAGCCCTGCAGGAACTTGTTCCAGTACGGAATCGCTTCCTTCTCGCGCGAGAACACGGCCTTGTCGATGAACGGCAAGGGCTTGCCGCAGTCGGCCAGCAGCCCGGCCGTCCGGTCGCCCGGCTCGCCATCGCAGGGGTAGGTCTCGCCGTGGAAGTTGGGGTTGCGTTCGAGCACCATGCGGCTGTTCGGGTCGTTGCGGGTCAGCATGAACGGCCCGGTGCCGACCGGGTACCAGTCGAGCGTCAGGTTCTTCTCGGCCATCCCCGGCATGCTGTAGAAGCGGTCGACCTCGCGCGGTACCGGCGCAAAGAACGGCATCGCCAGCCAGTAGGGGAACTGCGGGTACTTGCCGCGCAATTCGATCCGGTAGGTGTAGCGATCGACGCGGCTGACGCCCGCCAGCGGAAAGCGATCGAGGTCCAGCCAGGAGCCCGGCGGCAGCGCCCTGGCCTCCTCGTGCAGAGCAGTGCCGAGTTCGCGCAGACCGATGATCCGCTCACCCATCATGCTGAAGATCGGCGAATGCAGATGCGGGTGTGCCAGACGCTTGATCTGGTAGATGTAGTCGTCGGCGACCAGCTCACGGGTGCCGGTCTCGGCAAAATCGGCGATCCGGTCGATGCCGCGCAGCTTTTCGGCGTCAAGATCGCGATAGACCGGCTGGCCGGTCGCGTCGGTGGCGAAGGCCGGATGCGGCTGGTAGCGGATGCCGGGACGGATGCGAATCTCGTAGACGCTGCGCGCGATCTTCGCCGCCGGCGCATCGGCCGGCAGTTCCCGGCCCTGCGCGTCGTAGTAGCGCGGCAGCGGCACCGCTGCGCTGGTCGCCGGAATCAGCGTGTACGGCCGCTTCAGGTAGTGGTACTGCAAGGGTGGCTCGTAGATCTGCGCGGTGAAGGTGATTTCGTCCTCGGTATACGACTGCACCGGATCGAGGTGCTTCGGGCGGTCGGTGAACGCCGAATAGAGGATGTTCTGGCCGCGCTCCGACTTCGGGTAGGGATCGTTCTGCTCGCTGCTGCACGCCGAGAGCACCAGCAGCAGCGACAGAAGGGCGAGGCGAATGAGCGACATGGCCGACAGTCTACCGCGAACGCCGGCGGTTTTGGCCGCCAACCGCGGCATCGCGACGGCGTGCGGCAGAACGCGGCCCCCTGCCGAGGACTCCCGCGTACTGGCCATCGCCACCCAGCCGACGGACAATCGGCGGCGGCAGCGGCGGCAATTCCCTTATAATGCGGCGGTTAAGCGGCTTCGCTGCCAGATGCGCAGCAATGCTGCAACCCAGTCAAATCATGTTACGGGAGAAGTCATGGGATTCCTCGCCGACAAGCGCATTCTGATCACCGGCGTGCTGTCGAAACACTCGATCGCCTATGGCATCGCCAGGGCCTGCCACCGCGAAGGCGCGCAACTGGCCTTTACCTTCCAGAGCGAACGCTTCCAGGATCGCGTCGCCAGGTTCGCCAGGGAATTCGACAGCACCCTGCTCTATCGCTGCGACGTCGCCGAGGACGCCGAGATCGACCAGCTGTTCGTCGACCTCGGCACGCAGTGGGACGGCCTCGACGGTCTGGTGCATTCGATTGCCTACGCGCCCGGCGAAGCCATCGAAGGCGACTTCCTCGACGGCATCTCGCGCGACGCTTTCCGCATCGCGCACGATGTTTCGTCGTACAGCTACGCGGCACTGGCCAAGGCCGCCCGGCCGCTGCTCCTGAAGGGCCGCAACCCGGCCCTGCTGGCGCTTTCCTACCTCGGCGCCGAGCGCACCCTGCCCAACTACAACACCATGGGGCTGGCCAAGGCCAGCCTCGAGGCCGCCACCCGCTACCTCGCCTTCTGCCTGGGTCCGCAGGGCATCCGCGCCAACGCCATTTCGGCCGGCCCGATCAAGACCCTCGCCGCTTCCGGGATCGGCAACTTCTCGCGCCTGCTGGCCTACAACGCCCACAACGCCCCGCTGCGCCGCAACATCACCATCGACGAAG
>DPSD01000413.1 GCA_003538495.1 Accumulibacter sp. | reverse complement strand
GACTTCAAGCGCTGCCTGGCAGAGAACTTCGATCTCTGCCTGAACATCATGAAGAGTCTGGTCCAGCGTTTGCGCGAAGCGGACCGCAACATCGAGAGTCTGGCGCTGATGGACGTCTATGGCCGCGTCGCCAAGCTGCTGATCGATTTCTCCGAAGACGAACGCGGCGAGCGCGTCATCCGACGGCGCCTCACCAAGCAGGATATCGCCAAGATGATCGGTGCCTCGCGCGAGATGGTCAGCCGCGTGATGAAGGATCTGGAAAATCAGGGATACTTCCGCGTTGAAGAGGGCCGGATTGTCATCCTCGAGAAGCGCGTGCCTTCCCCGGCAGCGGCCGCGGCCGCGGCCAAACCATAGCTCACCGATTGCGACCCCGCTGATGGCTTTGCTGAACAAGATTGCCGGCCGCTTTTCGTACCCGTCACGAGCGCCAACAAGTCCGCTGCCCGAAAAGATCGCGGTGCTCCTGGAGGAATCGCGCTGGCTGATTCTGATCGTTGTCGCCAGCTTTCTCGCGCTCGCCCTGTGGGGTTACAGTCGCGACGACCCGGGCTGGTCGCACGCGGTCTACACCACCAGCCTGCATAACCCGACCGGTCGCAGCGGCGCCTGGCTGGCCGACCTGCTGCTGTACATCTTCGGCCTTTCCGCCTGGTGGTGGGTCGTTCTGCTGCTGGCCTTCGTGTGGTGGGGTTACCGTCGCCTCGACGGCCCGCGGCCCGCCGACCGGCGCCCTCGATACATCGCCCTGGCTGGCTTCATGGTACTGATCGTCGCCAGCAGCGGCCTCGAAACCTTGCGCTTCTACACGCTCAAGGCAGCGACGCCTATCGGTCCCGGTGGCATGATCGGCATCGAACTCGCTGCGTTCACGGTGCGCAATCTCGGTTATACCGGCGCGACACTGGCGCTGTTTGCCTTGCTGGCGCTAGGTTGGAGCATTTTCGCGGGGGTTTCCTGGATCTCGGCCGCCGAAGGTGTCGGTGGACTGTTCGAAAGCGCGATCCTGGCTGTCCACGGCGTCTTCGAGCGCTGGCAGGACCGCCGCATCGGCCGCGAGGTGGCCCGTGAGCGCGAGGCCGTGGTGGAGGTCGAGAAGAAGCGCGGCGAAACGCACGAGCCGATCCTGATCGAAAGGCGCGAACCGGTAGTCAGCGCGCCGCCACTGCCGCCAAAAGTCGAGAAGCGCATCGACCGTGAGCGGCAGGTGCCGCTGTTTCCCGAGGCGATCAGCGGCGGCATCCTGCCGCCACTGCATCTACTGGAACCGGCGCCCTTGCAGAGTGAGCGCGTCAGCCCGGAAACCCTGGAGTACAACTCTCGTCTGATCGAGCGCAAACTGGCCGACTTCGGGGTGCAGGTAACCGTCACCGCGGCCTACCCGGGGCCGGTGATCACCCGCTATGAGTTCGAGCCGGCAGTCGGCGTCAAGGGAGCGCAGATCCTCAACCTGGCGAAGGACCTGGCGCGCTCGCTGTCACTGATCTCGGTGCGGGTCGTAGAAACGATTCCCGGCAAGTCGGCGATGGCCCTCGAATTGCCGAATCCGAAACGGCAGATGGTGCGGCTGCTGGAGATCATCGCCAGCAAGGAATATCACGACCTGAACTCGCCGCTGACGATGACGCTCGGCAAGGATATCGGCGGCCAGCCGCTGGTCGTCGACCTGGCCAAGATGCCACACCTGCTGGTGGCCGGCACCACCGGCTCGGGCAAGTCGGTGGGCATCAACGCGATGATCCTGTCGCTGCTCTACAAGGCCGGGCCCGATCAGGTGCGGCTGATTCTGGTCGACCCGAAGATGCTTGAACTGTCGATTTACGAGGGCATCCCGCACCTGCTGGCGCCGGTGGTGGTCGACATGAAGCAGGCCGCCAACGCCCTCAACTGGTGCGTCGGCGAGATGGACAAGCGCTACAAGCTGATGTCGGCGATCGGCGTGCGCAACCTGACCGGTCTGAATCATCGCATCCGCGATGCCGAGAAGAACGGTGACAAGATTCCCAACCCGGTTTCGCTGACCCCCGACACCCCGGAGCCGCTGGCGCTCCTGCCGTACATCGTGGTGGTCATCGACGAACTCGCCGACCTGATGATGGTGGCCGGCAAGACCGTCGAGCAACTGATCGCCCGCCTGGCACAGAAGGCGCGCGCCTCTGGAATTCACCTGATCCTGGCCACACAGCGGCCGTCGGTCGACGTCATCACCGGTCTGATCAAGGCCAACATCCCGACCCGCATCTCGTTCCAGGTGTCGTCGAAGATCGATTCGCGAACCATTCTCGATCAAATGGGCGCCGAAGCGCTGCTCGGTCAGGGCGACATGCTCTACCTGTCGCCGGGAACCGGTTATCCGACGCGCGTACACGGCGCCTTCGTCGCCGACGAGGAGGTGCACCGGGTGGTCGACCATCTGAAGAAGGCGGGCAAGCCGGAGTACCTCGAGGGCGTGCTCACCGGCAGCGCTGGCGGCATCGATGACGCCGAAGGCGGCGGCCGTGGCGAGAACGGCGGACTCGATCCCGATGGCGAGGCCGATCCGGTCTACGATCAGGCCGTCGAAGTGGTCCTGAAGAATCGCCGCGCATCGATTTCGCTGGTCCAACGCCACCTGCGCATCGGCTACAACCGCTCGGCACGGCTGATCGAAGCGATGGAAAAGGCCGGCCTCGTTTCGGCCATGGACGCCCGTGGTGGTCGCGAAGTCCTGGCCCGCAAGGAAGACGAATGATGCGGCCGGTGCCGCTCCTGCAGCGCTTCGCCGCAGCTTGCCTGCTGAGTGCCGGGATCGCGCACGCCCAGGCGATCGACAAGTTGCACCAGTTCCTCGACACCACCCGGACCGTCCGCGCCGACTTCACGCAGACTGTCGTCGCCAGGAACGGACGCAAGCCGCAGATGTCGAGCGGCGTGATGATCATCTCGCGCCCCGGCAAGTTCCGCTGGCAGATCGACAAGCCGTACGCTCAGCTGCTGGTCGGCGACGGCGAAAAGATCTGGATCCACGACCCGGACCTCCGCCAGGTCACCGTCCGCAAGGCGGGCGCCGCGCTGGGCGGCACGCCGGCCGCGCTGCTCGCCGGTGACAGCCGGATCGACAAGGATTTCACCCTGCGCGAAGCGGGCGAACGCGACGGCCTGGAATGGGTGGAGGCCATCCCCAGGACACCCGACAGTGGCTTCGCGAAGGTTCTCCTCGGCTTTTCGGGCAACGACCTGCGGGCGATGGAACTGCTCGACAGCCTCGGCCAGACCAGCTCGCTGGTTTTCGCCCACCTCGAACGCAATCCGCAAGTCGCCGCTTCGTTGTTCCGCTTCACGCCGCCAGCGCATACCGACGTGCTCGGCGAGTAAGCGACGAACAACGTTTCGTCGACACCCTGGCTGGCCCGCGTGCCGCGCCCTGGTCGGCGCCGCACCGTGAAATCCTCGGCGGCTACGCTTGCTTTTGCGGCCGCTTATCCACCAGCGTGCCGCGCTTGACGCCGCTGCTGGCCAGGCCAGCGCTGCTCCTTCGCGGCTCGATGGACAAGGCCAACGCTGCATCGCCGGCCGGCGGGGGCACCGCCGCTACCCGAATTTTGCGAAATGCTATATATTGCACTGCAACAAGCGAAGCTGGCGGGTCCGCGGTGCGCCGCTGCCGGTCTGATCGCGGCTCCCGGCCGCCGTTGCATATCGCTGCGGCCATGACTACCATGCGCAAGCCAGAACGACTTCCCGTCACTGGTCCGGGAACGCCCCCTCTTCGAACAAGGCCCCGCCCGCCGCAGCAGCCTTCGCTGGCGCTGCCGCGAGCGGGCCTTGAGCACGTCATCCGGCCGCTTCGGTGGCCAACACCAGAATCATTTCAAGGACCATTTCATGGAACCAGACCATCCATCGTTCTTCAGCAGGATCGCCATAGCCTGCGGAAGCTTCCTCCGAATCCTTGGCAACGCCGACTTTGCCGGCCGCGTGCGCGCTCTGCGCTGCGGAACGCAGCCGGGCGCGGCCCCCGAAGTCGAGCCGGCGAGCAAACCCAGCGCACCGCCGCTCCGGGAAGCGGCACCCGACGGCGCGCTGCAACTGCTCGGCCTGCTGCAAAGGGAGGCGCGCTTCATCGACTTCATCCAGGAAGACGTCGCGGCCTATCCGGATGCCGACGTCGGCGCTGCCGCCCGTCTGGTGCACGAAGGCTGTCGCAAGGTGCTCAGCGAGAACTTCAGCATCGCGCCGATCCGCGAGGAAACCGAAGGCAGCACGCTCACCCTGGCGGAAGGTTTCGACGCCGCGGCGATTCGCATCACCGGCAACGTCGTCGGTCAGCCGCCCTTCAGGGGCAGCATCACGCACCGCGGCTGGCGGGTCGTCGAGACGCGCCTGCCGAAGCTTGCCGGCAGCCATGATCTGCGCATCGTCGCGCCGGCCGAGGTGGAACTATGAGCGAATCCTCAATGAACGAAGCAAGATTCTCGATCGGCATCGACCTCGGAACCACCCATTGCGCGCTGTCCTGGGTCGACATCGGCAGCAGCGACGGCGAGCAGGTGGTGCTGGGCGTGTTGCCGATTCCGCAACTGACCGCGCCGGCTTCGGTCGAGGCGCCAGGCCTGCTGCCGTCGTTCATCTATCTGCCGCACCCCAGCGAGCTGGCGCCCGGCGAACTGGGTCTGCCGTGGACCGCCGAGCAGGATTACGCGGTCGGCGAAATGGCGCGCAGCCGCGGCGCGGCAACGCCGATCCGGCTGGTTTCCAGCGCCAAGAGCTGGCTCTGCCACGCCGGTGTCGACCGGCGCGCGGCGATCCTTCCCAACGACGCGCCGCCGGAAGTGGCGCGCGTCTCACCGCTCGAAGCTTCGCGGCGCTATCTGGCGCATCTACGCGCGGCCTGGGACCACGCCCATCCCGAGGCGCCCTTCGTCGAGCAGCAGGTCGTCGTCACCATTCCCGCGTCCTTCGACCCGGCGGCCCGCGAATTGACCGCCGAGGCCGCCAAGAGCGCCGGCTGCGAGCAGATGATCCTGCTCGAGGAACCGCAGGCGGCGCTCTACAGCTGGATCCACAAGAGCGCCGGCGGCTGGCGCAAGCAGGTACACCCGGGCGAGATCATTCTGGTCGTCGACGTCGGCGGCGGCACCAGCGACTTCTCGCTGATCGCTGTCCTCGAACGCGGCGGGGTTCTCGAACTGCACCGGGTCGCGGTTGGCGAGCATATCCTGCTCGGTGGCGACAACATGGACCTGGCGCTGGCCTTCTCCGTCGCCAGCAAACTCGGTTCGCAGGGGATCAAGGTCGAACCCTGGCAATTGCGGGCGCTGACGCATTCGTGCCGATCAGCCAAGGAAACGCTGCTCAACGACCCGGCGGTCAACGAGGTGCCGCTACTGATCGCCAGCCGCGGCGCCAGGCTGATCGGCGGCTCGGTACGCAGCGAGCTGACGCGGGCGGAACTCACGACCACCCTGCTCGACGGTTTCTTCCCGCCGGCAGCGATCGCCGACCGTCCACAGGGCCGCGGCCGCGGTGCCCTGACGCAGCTCGGCCTGCCCTACGCCCAGGACGCCGCGGTGACCCGCCACCTGGCTGCTTTCCTGGCCCGCCAGGTGGCGGCCACCGCCGACCTCGAAGGCTTCAGTGGCGCCTTGCCGGACGGCGCCAGCTTCCTGCATCCGACGGCGGTGCTGTTCAACGGCGGCGTCTTCAAGTCCGA
>DPSD01000674.1:2101-5333 GCA_003538495.1 Accumulibacter sp. | reverse complement strand
GCACATTTCCTGGACCGACAGGCTGGCGTCCCATCTGACGTCCATGCCGACCTTGAGGAAGATCACCGCGATGCCGGTATCCTGGCAGATCGGGCGATGGCCTTCGGCACACATGCGGCTGTTGGTGAGAATCTGGGCGATCGCATCCCTGGCTGCTGGGCTCTGCTCGCGCTCGTAAGCGGCGCCGAGCGCCTGGATGTAGTCGAGCGGATGATAGTAGCTGATGTACTGGAATGCGTCGGCAACGCTCTGGATGAAGTCTTCCTGCTTGATCGTGGTCATTTCAGGCTCTCTCTCGTGGGTGGCCGCGGGGCACCTCCCCGCAGCGGGTGTCTATTTCAGCGTGCTGCAGCGTGCGGCATTTTTCCGAGCTGGATGGTCTGGGTCATCATGCGGTCGACCCAGGCCATGGCCAGCGCCGAGCACAGAAAGAGGGCGTGGATGATGACCTGCCACATGATCGTGTGCTCGCTCATATTCGCTGCATTGATGAAGGTCTTCAGCAGATGGATCGACGAGATGCCGATGATCGCCGTAGACAGCTTGATCTTGAGCACCCCGGCATTGACATGCGAAAGCCATTCCGGCTGATCGGGGTGGCCTTCGAGGTCGAGTCGGGAGACAAAGGTTTCGTAGCCGCCGATGATCACCATGATCAGCAGGTTGGCGATCATCACCACGTCGATCAGGCCGAGGACGACGAGCATCACATCGGTCTCGCTGATCCGCGTGCTGCTGAAAAAGAGGTTCTGAATCAGGTGCGACAGTTCGATCATGAACAGATAGACATAGGCGCCCTGGGCGATGATCAGGCCCAGATACAGCGGCGCCTGCAGCCAGCGGCTCCAGAAGATGAACATTTCGAGTTTTTCAACGGTCGGTTGCAGTGAGGCCATTTCTTTTTCGGCTTGAGAGGTTTGGGAGGCAAGATTCTAGCACCAATGAAACGCCGACTCGGAGCGCGCAGAGCGGTCCTCGCGTAAGTGGGGTGTAAGCAAGTGATGTGTAAGATTGGCGGCGTTTGATCGTGCGCTGTTGTCCTGACAGCGGGAACTCGTCGCGGGGTACGTGGCGGGGTACTATCTGCCTTCCGCCGCGCGGGGGGTCACCAATACCGGGTTCTCTTGCACTTTGCTGCATCGCCTTCTTGAATCCTCTATCAATACTGCACAGGAGATGGGACATGTCACAGAACGAAGCCGTAACTTTTTTCCAGCCCTCAGCCGAGTTTGTCGAGAAGGCGACCATTTCCGGCATGGACGCGTACCGGGCGCTGTGTGACGAGGCAGCAAAAGATTACACCGGATTCTGGGCCCGCCTGGCCCGCGAGCACGTCTCCTGGAAAACCCCCTTCACGCAGGTACTTGACGAGTCCGCCGCGCCGTTCTTCAAGTGGTTTGCCGATGGTACGCTGAACGCCTCTTACAACTGCCTGGACCGCAATATCGAAGCCGGTCTGGGTGACAAGGTGGCGATCGTCTTCGAAGCCGACGACGGTGAAGTCAAGCGGGTTACCTACCAGGAGTTGCTGACGCGCGTCAGCCAGTTTGCCAACGGCCTGCGCGCACGCGGCATCGGCAAGGGCGACCGGGTGGTGATCTACATGTCGATGGGCGTCGAGGGCATTGTCGCGATGCAGGCCTGCGCGCGCATCGGCGCCATCCACTCGGTGGTCTTCGGCGGCTTCTCGGCGCAGTCGGTTCGCGACCGGATCAACGACGCCGGCGCCGTGGCGGTGATCACGGCCGACGAGCAATGCCGCGGCGGCAAGAAGATTCCGCTCAAGCCGGCGGTCGACGAGGGCCTCGCGCTGGGCGGCTGCGAGTCGATCAAGAACGTGATCGTCTTTCAGCGTACCGGCGGTGCGTGCAACATGGTCACCGGACGCGACGTCTGGTGGCACGATGTCGTCGCCGGCCAGTCCGACGTCTGCGAGCCGGAATGGGTCGGCGCCGAGCACCCGCTGTTCCTGCTGTATACCTCGGGGTCGACCGGCAAGCCGAAGGGCGTCCAGCACTCGACCGGCGGCTACCTGTTGCACGCCATCATCACCATGAAGTGGACCTTCGACATCAAGCCGGACGACCTCTTCTGGTGTACTGCCGACATCGGCTGGGTGACCGGCCACACCTATATCACTTACGGGCCGCTGGCCTGTGGCGCCACCGAAATGGTCTTTGAAGGCATCCCGACCTATCCGGATGCAGGGCGTTTCTGGAAGATGATCCAGGACCACAAGGTCAGTGTGTTCTACACCGCGCCGACGGCAATCCGCTCGCTGGTCAAGGCGGCCGACGTCAATCCGGCGGTCGCGCCAACCCAGTACGACCTGTCGTCGCTGCGCTTGCTGGGTACGGTGGGCGAGCCGATCAACCCTGCCGCCTGGCAGTGGTACTACGACAGCGTCGGTGGCGGCCGCTGTCCGATCGTCGACACCTTCTGGCAGACCGAAACGGGCGGCCACATGATCACTCCGCTGCCGGGCGTCACGCCTATGGTGCCGGGTTCATGCACCTTGCCCTTCCCCGGCATCCAGGCCGCCGTCGTCGACGAAACGGGCACCGAGCTCGATTGGGGCAAGGGTGGCCTGCTGGTCGTCAAGCGGCCGTGGCCGGCAATGATCCGCAACATCTGGGGCGACCCCGAGCGCTTCAAGAAGTCGTACTACCCGGATGACTTCAATGGCAAGCTTTATCTCGCCGGCGACGGCTCGATCCGCGATGTGAACACCGGCTATTTCACGATTACCGGTCGGATCGACGACGTGCTGAACGTTTCCGGTCACCGCATGGGAACCCTGGAAATCGAGTCCGCGCTGGTTTCGCACCCGATGGTCGCCGAAGCGGCGGTGGTTGGCCGGCCGGACGACCTGACCGGCGAAGCGATCTGCGCCTTTGTCGTGCTCAAGGGTGCGCGCCCGACCGGCGACGCGGCGAAGAAAATGATCAAGGAGTTGCAGGATCACGTCGGACGCGAGATCGGCCCGATCGCCAAGCCGAAGGACCTGCGCTTCGGTGAGAATCTGCCGAAGACGCGTTCGGGCAAGATCATGCGCCGCCTGTTGCGCTCGCTGGCCAAGGGCGAGGATGTCGTGCAGGATGTCTCGACGCTCGAGAACCCGGCGATTCTCGAGCAGCTCAAGGGCTGACCCGGCGGTTGTCATGCGGCCTGCGTTTCACGGAGGCGTCGGGCCGCATGCCAGGAAGCGCCTTGCAGGCCGGCACGCCGCGTG
>DPSD01000674.1:534-1781 GCA_003538495.1 Accumulibacter sp. | reverse complement strand
GCTGGTCTCGGCGTGCATCCAGTTGCTCCAGGCCTACGCTCCGTTTGATCAAATGGAAGCGGAGTCGCTGCGTTTTCTCGCCGAGCGCGTCAAGCTTGCCCATTACCCGAAAGGGGCGCTGATTCTGGCCAGCGAAATGGGTGTCGCGCGGACGCTCCACATCGTGCAGCGCGGTCAGGTGCGGGTCAGGAGAAGCGGCGGCAGCAGCAGCGCCGAATCCGCATCGATCACGCTCGGTCCCGGCAGCTGCTTCTCGATCGGCGCGCTGATGGCGCAGCGGGAAAGCTCGAGTGCGTACATTGCGCGCGACGAAGTCTTCTGCTACGAGCTCCCGGCCGAGGATTTCTTCAGCCTTACCCAGAAGAGCACGGTTTTCAACCTCTTCTGTACGCAGTACATCGCCGGGCTGCTCCGGCAGTCGCAACAGCAGTTGCAGCTCCAGTTTGCGCAGCGGGCGGCCGAGCAGAAGACGATGAATTCACCGCTGGCCAGGGTGATCACGCGTGACCCCGTTTCTGTCGCACCGGAAACGCCGGTCCGCCAGGTGGTCGAGTTGATGGCCAGCCGCCACCTCGGTTCGATGGTCGTCGTCGATTCCGGGCAGCAGCCAGTTGGCATCTTTACCCTCTCGGACGTCCTGAAACGCATCGTTCTGCCTGGCGCGTCGCTGGATCAGGCGATTGAAGCGGTGATGTCGCCGCAGCCACGGACCTTGCCGCTGGCGGCCAATGCCCACGACGCGGCACTGGCGATGGCCATGCACCGGGTCCGGCACGTGCTGGCGGTGGACGAGGGTGGGCGGCTGAAGGGCGTGGTTTCCGAACGCGACCTGTTCAAGCTGCAAGGCGCCGGCCTGCGACAGATCCGTCACGCCATCGATTCGGCGACCAGCATCGAGGTGCTGCGGCATGCCCGCGAAGACGTTCGCCAGTTGGCGCTGACGATGCTTGCCGAGGGCGTTGGCGGGCAGGAAATCACCCAGTTCATCTCGACGCTGAACGACACCGTGACCCGTCGGATCATCGAACTGAACCTCGACCGTCACGACCTCTACGGGATCGACTGGGCGTGGCTGTCGTTCGGCTCGGAGGGGCGTGACGAACAGACCTTCACCACCGATCAGGATAACGGCATCGTCTATATCTGCACCGATATCATGGATCGCGAGCAGACCCAGCTGCGCTTCCTGGAGTTCGCCAGGGACGTCAACCAGGACCTCGACAAGTGCGGTTTCCCGCTGTGCAAGG
>DPSD01000674.1:0-187 GCA_003538495.1 Accumulibacter sp. | reverse complement strand
CTGACGCTGGAGGAGTGGGACGAGAGGTTCGCACAGTGGGTTCGCACACCGGACCCGCTGGCCTTGCTGAATGCCACGATCTTTTTCGATTTCCGGCCGCTCTACGGGCGCTTCAACCTGGCGCACCGAATGCGCTTGTCGTTGCTGCGACAGACGCAGGGCAATCCGCTCTTTCTGCGCATGCTGG
>DPSD01000712.1 GCA_003538495.1 Accumulibacter sp. | reverse complement strand
CCGCCCTACGCCTCGGACGCCTTGTGCATGATGCGCTATAACGGTCCCTGCGGCCCGTGCTCGGAAATCTTCTGCGACCACGGCGAAGGGATTGCCGGCGGGCCGCCCGGGTCGCCCGATGAAGAGGGCGACCGCTACATCGAGATCTGGAACAACGTTTTCATGCAGTTCAATCGCGACGAGGCTGGCGTCATGCACCCGCTGCCCAAGCCGTCGGTCGACACCGGCATGGGGCTGGAGCGGACTGCCGCAGTTCTGCAGCACGTGCATAGCAACTACGAGATCGACCTGTTTATCAGGCTGATCGCTGCGGCTGCCCGCGAAACGTCGTCTGCGGACCTCGACAGCCCATCGCTGCGGGTCCTTGCCGACCACATTCGCGCCTGCTCCTTCCTGCTCGCCGACGGCGTGATTCCGGGCAACGAGGGGCGTGGCTACGTCCTGCGGCGAATCATCCGGCGGGCCATTCGTCATGGCTACAAGCTCGGCGCGCGGGCGGCTTTCTTCCATCGCCTGGTACCCGACCTGGTCGCTGAAATGGGCACCGCCTATCCCGAACTGGTCAGCAGTCAGCAACGCATCGGCGACGTCCTGCGGCAGGAAGAGGTACGCTTCTTCGAGACCATCGAGCACGGCATGAGCATCCTCGAAGGCGAACTCGGCACGCTGGCCGGGCAAGGCGTTTTCAACGGCACGACGGCGTTCAAGTTGCACGACACCTTCGGTTTTCCGCTCGACCTGACGGCCGATATTTGTCGCGAGCGCGGGGTGCGTGTCGACGTCGCCGCGTTCGATGCGGCGATGGCGCAGCAGAAGGAGCAAGCGCGCGCCGCCGGCAAGTTCAGGATCGCCGCCGCGCTCGACTACAGCGGTCCCGAGACCAGCTTTCACGGCTACGATACGCTCGAAGTCACCGGTCGGGTGCTCGCGCTGTACCGGGATGGCAGTCCGGTTGAGGCGCTCAGGGAAGGCGAGCTTGGCGTCGTGGTACTCGACCAGACGCCGTTCTACGCCGAGTCCGGTGGCCAGGTCGGCGATCGCGGCGTGCTGCAGACCTCGACCGGAATCTTTGCCGTCGAGGACACCCAGAAGATCCAGGCCACGGTGTTCGGTCATCAGGGGGTGGTCAGCACCGGCGTGATCGGCGTTGGCGACCAGATGGCCGCCCGGGTCGACGTCCTGGCGCGGGCGCGCACGGTACGCAATCACTCGGCGACGCATCTGATGCACAGGGCTCTGCGTGAAGTGCTTGGGGCGCACGTCCAGCAAAAGGGCTCGCTGGTCGATCCCGAGAAGACCCGCTTCGACTTCGCGCACACCGCGCCGATGAGCGCCGACCAGATCCGTCGCGTCGAGGTTCTCGTCAATGACCAGATTCTGGCCAATGCAGCGACCGAGGCACGCGTCATGGCCATCGACGAAGCGAGGAACTCGGGTGCGATGATGCTCTTTGGCGAGAAGTACGGCGACCAGGTGCGGGTATTGACGATCGGTTCTTCGATCGAACTTTGCGGCGGCGTACACGTCCGCCGCAGTGGCGACATCGGTCTGTTCAAGATCGTTTCCGAAACCGGCGTTGCCGCTGGCGTCCGACGCGTCGAGGCGGTCACCGGTGATACCGCGCTGGCGTTCGTCCAGCACCAGCAAGCGGTGCTCGGCGAAGCGGCTGCCGCTTTCAAGGCGCCGATCTCCGAACTGCCGCTGAAGCTGGCACAGGTGCTCGACAACGCCCGCTCGCTGGAAAAAGAACTGGCCCGCCTGAGGGCCAAGCTGGCGTCGGCACAGGGCGACGATCTGCTCGGGCAGGCAGTCGAGGTCAAGGGCGCCCGGGTCCTGGCGGCGATTATGGAAGGTGCCGAGGCGGAGGCCCTGCGTTCGGCGATCGACAAGCTACGCGACAAGCTGCGTAGTGCGGCGATCGTTCTCGCCTCGGTGGCCGACGGCAAGGTGACGCTGATCGCCGGGGTCACCGCCGACCTGACCGGCAAGGTCAAGGCCGGCGAGCTGGTGAACATGGTTGCCCGCCAGGTTGGCGGCAAGGGCGGCGGTCGCCCGGACATGGCGCAGGCCGGCGGCAACGAACCGGCGAAGCTGCCGGCGGCGCTGGCCTCGGTGCGGGAATGGGTCGAGCAGCGGCTGTAGTCCCGGCTCGCCTCCTGCATACCTCCTTCCGGCCGGCGATTCCCGCCCCGGAGTGCCTCGCCAGGCGATGTCAGACGGCCAACTTCCGAAACGGATCTAAAAGCGAGAGGCAGCCGCATGATGCAGCACTTCGCCAGTGACAACTACGCCGGCATCTGCCCGGAAGCTCTGACCGCGCTGCTGGCGGCCAACGACGGCCACGTTCGCTCGTACGGCGACGATGAGTGGACGCTGCGCGCTGCTGACCGCTTGCGCGACGTGTTCGAGGCGGACTGCGACGTGTATTTCGTTTTCAACGGCACGGCAGCCAATTCGCTGGCCCTCGCCGCGCTCTGCCAGTCTTACCACAGCGTCATCTGTCACCAGTTGGCGCACGTCGAGACCGACGAATGCGGTGCGCCACAGTTCTTCTCCAACGGCGCCAGGCTGCTGGCGGTCGGTGGCGAACAGGGCAAACTGACACCAGCGGCGATCGTCGAAGTGGTGACCCGGCGCAGCGACATCCACTATCCCAAACCGAAGGTGGTGACCCTGACCCAGGCCAGCGAGGTGGGTACCGTGTATCGCCCGGACGAACTGCAGGCGATCACCGCTACCGCGCACCAGCTCGGCCTGCGGGTGCACATGGACGGCGCCCGTTTTGCCAACGCGGTGGCCGGCAGCGGCGTCAGTCCCGCCGATCTGACCTGGCGCGCCGGCGTCGATGTGCTGTGCTTCGGTGGTACCAAGATGGGCTTGCCGGTTGGCGAAGCAGTGGTCTTCTTCGACCGCCGGCTGGCCGACGACTTTGCCTATCGCTGCAAACAAGCCGGGCAACTGGCTTCGAAGATGCGCTTTCTTTCGGCTCCGTGGCTCGGAATCCTCGAAGGCGGCGCCTGGTTGCGACACGCCGCGCACGCCAATGCGATGGCGCAGCGACTAGCGGGCGGCCTGGCAAGGGTCGCTGGTCTGCGGCTGCTCTTTCCGGTCGACGCCAACGGCGTTTTCGTCCAGTTGCCGAACCCGGTCGAGCAGGACCTGCGAGCGCGTGGCTGGCTGTTCTATACCTTTATCGGTGCCGGTGGAGCACGTTTCATGTGCGGCTGGGATACCGCACCGGAGACCGTCGATCGGCTGCTGGCGGACATTTGCCAGCTGGCAGACGGGGCCTGATGGCGTGATCAGCGCCTGGCAGTTCTGCCCGTATTGCGGCGCCCGGCTCGACGCCCGCGAAGAGGGCGGCCGGTCGCGACTCGCCTGCCACTCAGGCTGTGGTTTCGTGCACTGGGACAACCCGGCGCCGGTCCTTGCGGCGCTGGTCGAGTATCAGGGCCGGATCGTGCTGGCGCGCAACCGTTCCTGGGCCGAGGGTGCTTTCGGGTTGATCACTGGTTTTCTTGAACGCGGCGAAGACCCGATGTCCGGCGCCGCGCGCGAGGTCAAGGAAGAGCTGGGACTGGAGGCGGCGGAGGTGACCTTGATCGGCGTCTATCCGTTCGCCCGCAAGCACGAAGTGATTATCGCCTATCATCTGGTTGGTCACGGTCAGATCCGCCTCAATGAAGAACTTGCCGAGTTCCGCCTGATCGCCCCGGAGAAACTCAAGGCCTGGGATTTCGGCACCGGGCCGGCGGTCCGCGACTGGCTGGCTCGGCGCGGTACCTGACAAACCGCACCGCAGGCTACCCGACAACCGTCGCGCACGACTGGGCCGGCAGCGATGCCCGATGCGCACGCCGGGATTTCGGAGCCTGACGGGTCGTCGATAAATCACCTGTGGAGCGCAGCAAAAAGGAGATTCGCCACCCGCAGAAGAACAGACAACGGCGGCGTCAACAGCACGGTCAAAGGCAGCACCGGGGCCGTGCCGTCCAGCTGCTAGTGGAGTCAAGTACACAACTCAAACCGGGTCGATATTCGTTTTGACTCAGGGGACCACCTTACATCAGCCGGGAAAACTGAATGGGCGGCAGGTGAATGAAAGTACAATACGGCGCCCTCTGTCCCTTCCGTCGCATCCGCCTGATCTCTCTCCTCTTGCCCATCAGACCGGCGATTGACTGTCTCACCGTGCACGTCATGACCAACTTCCATCAACGCGGCCCGCGCCAAACTCCGAACTCGCCGGGCGCGAACCGATGCTGAGTCGCTTGCTCGTCGCCGCGCTTTGGGTGCTTCATTTCCTGCCGCTGTCGGTCCTCGGCCTGCTCGGCAAGGCGCTGGGGCTGACCCTGTTCGGCCTGGCCGGCAGGCGCCGCCACATCGTGCTGGTGAATCTGCGCCTGTGTTTTCCGGACCTGGATGAAGCGCAGCGGCGGCGCCTGGCTCGGGACCACTTCAAGGTCCTGGGCCGCAGCATGCTCGAGCGCTCGCTGCTCTGGTGGGCGAGCCCGCAGCGCCTGTCGCGGCTGTTCAAGGTCGACGGCGAAGGACGGCTTCGAGCGCTGCTCGCCGCTGGTCGTCCGGTGCTGATGCTGACGCCTCATTTCGTCGGCCTGGACGCCGGCGGCATAGCGATCGCCATGCGCTTCGATAGCGCGAGCATCTACGCCGTGCAGTCCGACCCGGTCTTCGACCGCCTGCTGTACCGTGGTCGAAAGCGTTTCGGCGATCAGTTGCTGCTCTCGCGGCAGGAAAGCGTTCGCGCCAGCGTCCGGGCGATGAAATCCGGGCGGCCACTTTACTACCTGCCCGATATGGATTTTGGCAGCAAGGATTCGATCTTCGTCCCCTTCTTCGGTGTCCAGACGGCAACCATCACCGGCCTGTCGCGACTGGCCCGGCTGGCTGGCGCGACCGTCGTCCCCTGTCTGACGCGCATCCTGCCCGGTGGTCAGGGCTACGCAGTCGAAGTCGGCGAGCCGTGGGCCGACTTCCCGAGCGACGACGTCGAGGCCGATACCCGGCGGATGAATGCCTTCATCGAAGCTGCCGTGCGGACCATGCCCGAGCAGTATTACTGGGTTCACCGCCGTTTCAAGACCCGCCCGCAGGGAGAACCACGCCCGTACTGAGCGCCACCCGGCCCGCACGAGAACCGGGTCGCTGCAGGCGGCGGCCGGGCTGCCGGTCGCACCGAGGTGCGTTGACACTGCTCAAGCAGGGCAGCGAGGGCGCCCTGCTTCCGGTAGAATCGCGCCTTGGCGCTTGCATTGCGCCCGGCATTACCGCCCGCCTCGCCGCGCCACCCTCCACCCGCGCATCCCCTGGCCACCAATGGAATATCTGACTCACTTCATCGACATCATCCTGCATCTCGACAAGCACCTGGCGGTGCTGGTCCAGCAATACGGGCAGTGGATCTACGTCATCCTCTTCGTGATCATCTTCAGCGAGACCGGTTTCGTCGTCACCCCATTCCTGCCCGGCGACTCGCTGCTCTTCGTCGCCGGCGCACTGGCCGCGCTGGGCGGCATGGAGATCAGCATCCTGCTGGCCGTACTGATCGCCGCGGCGATCCTCGGCAACATGCTCAACTACCAGATTGGCCGCTACCTCGGACCAAAGGTCTTTCACTGGGAGCAGTCGCGCTTCTTCAACAAGGCGGCGCTCGACAAGACGCACGCCTTCTACGAGAAACACGGCGGCAAGACGCTGATCATTTCGCGCTTCCTGCCACTGTTTCGCACCTTCGCCCCCTTCGTGGCGGGAATCGGCGCGATGACCTACGCGCGCTTCACCTTCTTCAACCTGATCGGCGCTGTTTCGTGGGTCGCTTCGCTGACCCTGGCCGGCTACTGGTTTGGCAACCGGCCCTGGATCCAGCAGAACCTGACGCTGGTGATCGTGGCGATCATCGTCGTTTCGCTGCTGCCACTGGTCGTCGGCTGGCTGCAGCACCGCAGGTCCGAAGCATGATCCGGATTGTCATTCTGATCTCTGGACGCGGCAGCAACATGGCCTCGCTGCTGGCCGCCGCTGCATCGGCGGAGATGCCGGGACGCATCGTCGGCGTTCTCGCCAACCGGCCCGACGCAGCCGGACTGGCGGCCGCCAGCGCCTGCGGCGTACCGAGCCGGGTCGTCGACCACCGGCTGTTTGCCAGCCGCGACCAATTCGACGCGGCGCTGGCTACAGCCATCGACTGTTTAGAGCCGGACCTGGTGGTGCTGGCCGGATTCATGCGCATCCTCGGCGAAGCGTTCGTCCGCCGCTATGAGGGCCGACTGCTGAACGTCCATCCCTCGCTGTTGCCAGCCTTCCCCGGTCTGCACACGCACCGGCGGGCGCTGGCCGAGGGGGTACGGATTCATGGCTGCACGGTGCATTTCGTGACCCCCGACCTTGACCACGGCCCAATCATCGTCCAGGCCGCCGTACCGGTACTCGATGGCGACGACGAAGCGACGCTCGCCGCCCGCGTCCTGGCGCAGGAACACCGGGTCTATCCGCTGGCCGTTCGCTGGTTTGCCGAAGCGCGCCTGCGCCTGCGCGACGGGCGCGTGGTCCTCGACTCACCTCAGGATGGCGCGGCTGCGCTGATCGTCCCGAACGCGGCCTGAGTGCGAGCCGCCAGTCGGCCAGTCGATGCCCATCGTTCTGATCCTCGCTTTTGCCGCCTCGCTCGGGATGCATGCCCTCGTTCTGTTTGGTCCCGACATCGACCTGTCGACGGCCAGCGAGCCGCCACCGCTGCTCGCCGAACTAATGCCACCGCCGGCCACCGAGCCGCCACCCGAGGCACCGCAAAAGCGCGCGGCGACGGCTGCCAGGAGCAGGACCGCTAAGCGCAAGCCACCACCGCCAGCGACGCGACCACCGATCCTGAGCGTGCCGGATTCGCCAGCGCCAATCCCCGAAGCAGAATCTGGGCCGACCACCGAATCGGCAGCCGATGGGCTCGATCGCTTGCCACCGGCAGCGCCGCCAGGGGCCTCGGCGCGATCAGCGCAAACCGAGCTGGCCACGCCGGCTGCCGCTTGGCGCCTGCCCGCACGCGGGATGATTCGCTATCGCGTCGATCGTGGCGACCAGGGCTTCGAGATTGGTCGGTCCACGCATGACTGGGACATCGCGGACGGTGCCTACCGGATCACTGCGGTCACCGAAACCAGCGGCCTGGTGGCGATCTTCAAGCCGCTGCGCATCGAACTCGAAAGCCGCGGCCGGCTGACTGCTGCCGGCCTGGTTCCCGAGCGCTTCGTCACCCGCCGCAAAGGTCTCGAGACCGCTGAACAGGCCGACTTCGACTGGACGCAGATGCAGGTACGCGTCGGCAAGAGGGCCCCGCAGACCCTGAACGCGGGCGCGCAGGATCTGCTGTCGTTTCACTACCAGTTGGGCCTGCTCCCCGAACTGGCCAGCGGCACGGTGGTGCCGATCGCTACCGGCAAGAAATACGAGCAGTATCGGATCGAAGTCGTCGGTGATGAAGACCTTCAGACACCGGCCGGACGCTTCCGATGCTTGCACCTGCGCGTGCCGGGCGTGGCAACCACCGAGTTGTGGCTGGCTTACGACCGCTCGCTGCTGCCGGTGAAGATCCAGCACGTTGACCGCGACGGCGCCATCTACGTCCAGACGGCGACGGTCATCGAGACGGTCATCACACCGAACCAGGAACCCTGAGCATGCGTTTTACGCCCGCCCTTTTTCATCACGCCCAGACGCTGCTGTCCGAGTTGCTGCGCTCAAGTTTTCCGGCCGACCTGGTCGTTTCACGCTACTTTCGGCAGCATCGCGAGCTTGGCCACGGCGACCGCGCTTTTGTCGCCGAAACGGTTTTCAGCGTACTGCGCCGCAAGCGGTCGCTGTCCGCGCGCTGCGCCGGCGAGCTGACCTCGCGGCGACTGTTGCTGGCCGCGCTGGCCTGCTTGCACGGCATGAACCGCCGCGAACTGGACGTCGTGCTCAGCGAAGCCGAGCGGCACTGGCTGGCACAGGCCAAGGCGGTGAAGAT
>DPSD01000037.1 GCA_003538495.1 Accumulibacter sp. | reverse complement strand
CACCTGCACTCCGACTTCCTGCTCGACACCAAGGAGGAATCGCGTAACGTCCCGGTCGCCCTGATCCTTCAGAACGATGTCTTGTTTACCATCCGTACCGAGGAACTGCCGGTGTTTCGCCTGCAGCGGGCGCGGGCGCGCACCCGGCCCGGTTACGTGACCGATGGCAAGGACGTCCTGCTCGACCTCTATGCAGCCGACGTCGAATACTCGGCCAACGCACTGGAGGATGTCTACGCCGAACTGGAGCGTGTCGGCCGGCAGGTGCTGCGCTCGCACATCACCGACCAGGAAGCGACCGAGATCCTGGCCGCGATTTCAGAAGCGGAAGACCTCAATGGCCGCACCCGACGCAACGTGCTGGACACGCGCCGGGCGCTGTCATTCCTGCTGCGTGGCCGCTTCCTTTCGGACTCGCAGCTGGCTGAAGGACGCGAGATTCTGCGCGACATCGAATCCCTGGACGGCCATACCGCGTTCCTCTTCAACAAGATCAACTTCCTGATGGACGCTACCGACAGCGCGATCAACATCAACCAGAACAAGGACATCAAGCGCCTGACCGTGCTCAGCGTGATTTTCATGCCGATCAACGTCCTGGCCGGCATGGGCGGCATGTCGGAGTTCTCGATGATGACCGAGGGCATTCCCTGGCAGCTCGCCTACTCGGCTTTCGTCGTCGGCATGGTCGTGGTCGGCAGCTCCATGTACTTCGGCGTGAAATATTTCGAGAAACGCAGAATTCAGAGCAACCGGGCAGCGCACCGCCGGACTGCCTGAGGACCGCCCGGCTACCCGGCCGCGGCCGCTCACCAGACCTTGAAGACGCCATCGGCGGCGGCCACCGTCGCTGCCACATCGTCCTCGCCGTGCGCAGCCGAAACGAACCCCGCTTCAAAGGCTGACGGGGCGAAATAATGGCCGGCGTCAAGCATGCCGTGGAAGAAGCGCTTGAATGCTTGCTGGTCGCAAGCCATCGCCTCGGCGTAGTTCTCCGGGCACTCGGAACGGAAATACAGTCCGAACATGCCGCCCATCGCCTGCGCCGAAAACGGTACCCCATGTTTGCGCGCCACCGCCAGCAGCCCATCGGTCAGCTGCCGGGTACGCTGCGCCAGGCGCTCGTAGAAGCCCGCCGCGCGCACCAGCCGAAGCGTCGCCAGACCGGCGGCGACGGCCACCGGATTGCCGGACAAGGTCCCGGCCTGGTACACCGGCCCCAGCGGCGAGATCCTGGCCATGATTTCGCGGCGGCCGCCAAAGGCGCCAACCGGCATGCCGCCGCCGATTACCTTGCCGAGCGTCGTGAGATCCGGCGCAATCCCATAGATCCCTTGTGCGCCCTGGGCGTCGACGCGAAAACCGCTCATCACTTCATCGAAAATCAGCACCGCGCCGTGCCGATCGCATTGTTCGCGCAGGGCCTGCAGGAAAGCGGCCTTGGGGGCGATCAGGTTCATGTTGCCGGCCACCGGCTCGACGATCACGGCGGCGATCTTCGAGCCGTGCTCGGCAAACGCCGCCTCGAGTCCGGGGACATCGTTATAGTCGAGAACCATGGTGTGTTTGGCGATGTCGGCGGGCACGCCAGCCGAACTCGGATTGCCAAGGGTGAGCATTCCCGAGCCGGCCTTGACCAGCAGACTGTCGGAATGACCGTGGTAGCAGCCCTCGAACTTGATCAGCAGGTCGCGACCGGTATGGCCGCGAGCCAGGCGGATGGCACTCATCGTCGCCTCGGTCCCTGAACTGACCAGGCGCACCATCTCCAGCGAGGGCAACAGCTCGCAGAGCAGGTCGGCGAGTTCCACCTCGCTCTCGGTCGGCGCGCCGAATGAAAGCCCTCTGACCGCTGCGTCGCGAACGGCGGCGATCACCGCGGGATGGGCGTGGCCGAGAATCAGCGGCCCCCACGAGCCGACGTAATCGATGTAGATTGTGCCGTCGGCGTCGGTGACGCGAGCACCCGTACCCTCGACGAAGAAGCGCGGCGTGCCGCCGACCGACCGAAACGCCCGTACCGGGGAGTTGACGCCACCCGGAATGTGTACCTGGGCACGCTCAAAGAGTTGCTGATTGCGGGAGATCACGAGCATTTTCCTCGAATAGTTGTTGATAGGCGGCGGCTCGCGAGGCCACATCGGGAGCCGCGAACAGGTCGCTGACCACGGCCAGCAGGTCGGCGCCGGCAATCAGCAAGGGCGCCGCGTTCTCGACCGTGATACCGCCGATGGCGCAGGCCGGCAACTGCAGTTCGGCGCGGCAGCGGGCAAACAGCGACAACGGCGCACGCACGGCGAGCGGTTTGGTCGACGACGGATGTATCGCCCCGAATGCCACGTAGTCGGCACCGGCGGCAGCAGCGCCACGGGCACGCTCGAAGTCGTCGTAGCACGACGCACCGAGTAGCGCGCCCGCGGGCAGCGCCCGTCGTGCCGCCGCGAGTTCGCCGTCGGCAGCGCCGAGGTGCACCCCGTCGGCATCGACCGCCAGCGCCAGAGCGAGATCGTCGTTGATCAACAAGCGGGCACCGAACTGCCTGCACAGGCTGCACAAGGCGCGGGCGGTTCCGGCTCGGCGGGCAGCGTCCCGACCTTTGTCGCGAAACTGAACGAGTACCGCACCGCCCATCAAGGCAGCCCGCACCCGCTCCAGCAAGATGTTGGGCGCCAGACAGTCCGGCGTGATCGCGTACAGGCCACGCAGGCTGCGGACGGCGGCTTCAGCCATCGAGACGGCCACCGCGCGCCTGGTGCATCTGGAAGAAACGATCGGGCAGATGTTGCCCCATTCCCGCACGGAACCCGGCGGCCAGTGCCAGCCAGGTGTACTCCTGGGCAGCGCGGGTCGCTTCGCTCACCGGCAAGCCGATGGCCAGTTGCGCAGCCAGCGCCGACGCCAGGGTGCAGCCCGAACCATGGTAGGTGGCGGGCAGACGGTCCCAGGCATCGCTACGAACCAGGCCGCCGCCGGCTCCGCCGTACAGGCGGTTGACCACCCGCGGCGAGCTGTCGTGCGTCCCGGTCAGCAACACGTAGGCGCAGCCGAACGACAGCAGGCGTTGCGCGCAATCGGCCAAGGTCGGATGGTCATCGTCATCAGCGTCGTAGTCAGCAGTGGCCAGTCGGCGCGCTTCGAGCGTATTCGGTGTCAGCACGGTGGTCAGCGGCAGCAGTATCTCGCGCAGGCCGGAAATCATCTCCTGATCGGCCAGTTCGTCGCCGCGTCCGGAGGCCAGCACCGGGTCGAGCACCAGCGGCACACCGGGGTAATCGGCGAGGATCTCGGCGATTACCGCGAGGTTCTCGACGCTGCCCAACAGACCAATCTTGAACGCCGCAACCGGCATGTCCTCCAGCAGGGTCCGCGCCTGATCCTCGACGCAGTCAGCATCGATCGCCAGGACGCTGGCGACGCCCACGGTATCCTGTACGGTCAACGCCGTGGTCACCGACAGCGGATGACAGCCGAGTGCCGCGATGGTCATCAGGTCGGCTTGCAGACCGGCGCCTCCAGACGGATCGCAGGCGGCGAAGGTCAGCACCATCGGCGGCGGCAATCGGGCGAGGTATTGGTTCATCAGCAACAGGCCGCTGTCCGGGAAGGTTTCCGTCAAGCAAAGAAAGTCTTGGCAGCAAGAGATGGGTTTGGCTAGAATCTACCGGCTTTTAATCGATTCTAACCGAAAACAGACGACAACCATGAACGCAGCGAACGAGCGCCAATACCGCACCTGGATGTGCCTTACCTGCGGCTTCATTTATGACGAAGCCGCTGGCCTGCCGGACGAGGGAATAGCCCCGGGCACACCCTGGCATGACATCCCGATCAACTGGACCTGCCCCGAATGCGGCGCGCGCAAGGAAGACTTCGAAATGGTCGAAATCTGAAGACAATGCGGTATAGTAGTGTCAGCAGGAAATCCTGCTGGATCAGGGACATTCGCAGAACAATAACCTGACACACCCTGGAGGAGACATTTGGCTGAAGCTGCAAACTTGCGCGGCGTCAAGGTCATGGTTATCGATGACAGCAATACCATCCGGCGCAGCGCGGAGATCTTCCTCGTTCAGGCCGGCTGCCAGGTTCTGCTGGCTGAAGATGGTTTTGACGCTTTGGCAAAAATCTCCGATCACCAGCCGGCCGTCATTTTCTGCGACATCGTCATGCCGCGACTCGACGGCTATCAGACTTGCGCACTGATCAAGAAAAACCAGCGTTTCCGATCCACACCGGTAATCATGCTGTCGTCAAAGGATGGCCTGTTTGACCGCGCCCGCGGCCGCATGGTCGGCTCGGACCAGTACCTGACCAAGCCTTTTACCAAAGACAGTCTCCTGCAGACGGTCGCCACCTTTGCGCCACCGCCAGCCTGAGGAAGCCAGCCCCGATGACCATCAAGAAAATCCTCGTCGTTGACGATTCGCCGACCGAACGCCACGTCATGAAGGCCTTGCTTACCAGCAGCGGTTATGAGGTGCTTACCGCGGAAAGCGGTGAAGAAGGCATCGCCACGGCCAAGAGAGAGCTACCGGACCTGATCTTGATGGACGTCGTCATGCCCGGCCTCAACGGCTACCAGGCAACCCGTACCTTGACTCGCGACGAAGCCACGCGGAACATCCCGGTCATCGTCTGCACCACCAAGGGGCAGGAGACAGACAAGATCTGGGGCTTGCGCCAGGGCGCCCAGGATTATCTGGTCAAACCGGTCAACGGCCAGGAGCTGCTGGCCAAAATCGCAGCGCTGTGAACCGGTAGCAAGGGCATGACCAAGAAGATCAGCCTGCACGACTTTCAGTCGTACCTGGCGGCACGGCTGGCGGGTACCGGCAACCAGAGCGCGGCGGGACTGCTCGGCATTCAGGCCGGTGCAAGCGACTACTGGCTTCTTGACCTGGCGGACTCGGGCGAAATTGTCCCGCTCACCCCTCTGACCACCGTCCCGCTGACCAGGCCGTGGTTCGCCGGCATCGCCAACATTCGCGGCAACCTGTATTCGGCGGTCGACTTCTCGGCCTTTCTCGGCAAGGAAGCGACCCCGCAGAATGCCAGCTCGCGGCTGCTGTTGATCGGTACCCGCCATGGTAGCAACGCCGCCTTGCTGGTCACCCGCATGATCGGTCTGCGCAATATCGAGGCCTTGAATTGCGAAGCGCCGGATCCGACGGCACCGACCTGGGCGCCTGAATCGTACACCGACAACGAAGGACGTCGCTGGAAGAAACTCAAGGTGCGCGAGCTGCTGGCTGACGAAACGTTCATGGACATTGGCGTGTGAGCCCCCGGCCCCGGACAGACGCTCGACGGCAACCAGCCACCCCGTAGATCCCGAGTAACCGGAGAAGCAAAATGACGTTCAAATCCAAGCTGCCGGGCTTCTTGTCCCGTACGACGGACCCGGCAGGCGAGACTTTGGTGGCTCGCACGATCATGGATCCAGACGAGCCGGAGAGCGACGGTTCGACCCCGTTTTCCCCGCCTCTGCTCAACCGTTATCCGGTTGCGAAACAACTGCAGATTCTCGGTGGAGCCCTTCTGCTGATCATGCTGATCATCGCCATTGTCATCTACCGGGACGACCGCAAGTCGGCCTACGGCACCGCGTACATCGCCGCCACCGGTGACATGGGGATGCTGTCACAGCGACTGGCGAAGGCGTCCAGCCTGGCGTTGCTCGGAAACCCGACGGCTTTCAAGCAACTCAGGGACTCGCGTGACAGTTTCGCAACGCAGCTTGAGAGGCTGACCAACGGCGGCGAACTGGCCGGCACCGACGTCCCGGCGTCACCGGGCAGCGTCGAACCACAATTGCTGGCCCTGGCGCAAACCTGGGAGAAGACCGACAAGAACGCCGCTCGCCTGCTGGAAATGGAGAAGAACCTGATCTCACTCGGCAAGGACGTCGCCTCGATCAACGACAAGAACCCGCAACTGCTGGAACTCGCGGGACAGATCGCCGCGCTCAAGCTGCAGAGCAGCGCCGGCATCCGCGAGATTGCGGCAGCCAACCAGCTGGTCATGCTCACCCAGCGGATTGCAAAGAATGCCAATTCACTGCTCGTCGGCGACGCCATCGACTCGGAAGTCGCCTTCCTGCTGGGCAAGGATACGAACACTTTTCGTGACACGCTGAAAGCGCTGACCAAGGGTAGCGAGGCGCAGCGGATCGCCGCGACGACCGACCCCGATACCCGACAGAAGCTCACCGAACTAGATGCCAGTTTCGCCGAGTACCACACCGCGGTAGGTGCCATCCTCGGCAACCTGCAGCGGCTGGTGATTGCCAAGCAGGCGGGTTCACAGATCTTTCGCGACAGCGAACAACTGCTAGAGGCAACCGACCAGCTGACCCAGGCCTACCAGGGCACGGTCATGAAACGCACCGGCTACGGCTTCGCGCTGGCCGGTCTGATCCTGCTGGCCATCGCCCTGTTGCTGCTGCTGGCCAGAACCTATCTCGCGGAGAGCCGCCGCCAGGCCGAAACGGCCGAGCGCAGCCGGCGCGAGACGGAACTGGTCAACCGCCAAAATCAGGATGCGATCCTGCGTCTGATGAACGAACTCGGCGACCTTGCCGACGGCGACCTGACCGTCACCGCCACCGTTTCGGAAGACATCACCGGCGCCATCGCCGACTCGATCAACTACACCATCGAGGAACTCCGTCTCCTGGTCGGGCGCATCAACGACGCCGCCAACCGGGTAACCGTCGCCACCGGAATCGCCCAGCAGACATCCACCGAACTGCTCTCGGCGGCCGAGCGCCAGACCACCGAAATCAAGTCGGCGGGCCAGTCGGTCCTGGCCATGTCGAGTTCGATGACCAACGTTTCGACCGACGCCAGGCAGTCGGCAACGGTTGCCCGCCAATCCCTGGCGGCAGCCGCCAAGGGAACACAAGCCGTCGAGGACTCGATCAAGGGCATGAACAAGATCCGCGACCAGATCCAGGAGACCTCGAAGCGAATCAAGCGGCTCGGCGAATCCTCGCAGGAAATCGGTGAAATCGTCGAGTTGATCTCGGACATCACCGAGCAAACCAACGTGCTGGCGCTGAATGCGGCCATTCAGGCGGCCTCGGCCGGCGAGGCCGGGCGAGGCTTCACGGTCGTCGCCGAGGAGGTACAGCGACTCGCTGAACGTTCTGGCGAAGCGACCAAGCAGATCGGTGCGATCGTCAGGACCATCCAGACCGACACTCAGGACACCGTCTCGGCGATGGAAGAGTCGACCCGTGGCGTGGTCGAGGGCGCCCGGCTTTCCGACGCGGCGGGGCAGGCTCTGGCCGAGATTGGTCAGGTGTCGAGCGAACTGACGGCGCTGATCGAAACCATCGCTGGCGCCACGCGTCAGCAATCGGAATCAGCGACCAGAGTGGCCCGCAAGATGCAGGAAATACTACTGGTCACCGGCCAGACCACGGCGGGCACCCAGAAGACGGCGACGGCAATTGGCGAGCTGGCCGGTCTGGCCACGGAGCTAAAGGGTTCGGTCGCCGGCTTCAAGGTGACCTGAACAGCCGCGGCTAGAGAGTGACCTGGAGAGGCCTTCCCGGATGAATGCACCGACGAACTTCGATATCGGCCCGCTGACCTGGGTCAAGAGCGAGATCGACCTCGCGCTGGAGCGCGCCGACAAAGCGCTGCAAGAGTTCGCCGCGAGCGCGATCGACGAGAGCGGCGATCGCACCCAGGTCAGGTTCTGCCGCACCCACCTGCACCAGGTGCAGGGAGCACTGACCATCGTCGGTCTTGATGGCGTCACCCAGTATGCCGAAGCGCTGGAGTCGCTGCTTGAGGAGGTCGAACAGCAGCGCCTGCCGGCCACGCCCGAGGTCATTGACCTGGCGCGCCGCGCGATGGCCGATCTGCGCCACTATCTGGACGATCTGCTTGGCGGCCAGCCAAATCAGCCGCTACGGCTTTTGCCCCTCTACCGCGCGCTGCAGACGGCACGTGGGCAAGAACGTGTCACCCCGACGGACCTCTTTTTCCCCAACCTCCAGGTCCAGCCACCGCGTCGCGCTGGCGGTACGCCGAAGATCGGCCACGGCGAGCTTCAGCGGCGCCTGCGTCAGCAGCGGGCGCATTTCCAGCGCGGCCTGCTGTCGTGGTTGCGCGCTCCGCAAGACGGCGCCGGGGTGCCGGAAATGCTGGACGCCGTCAAGCGCATCGAAGCCATCCAGGAGCTGCCTTCGGCCCGCTCGTTCTGGTGGGTAGCGACCGCCTTCCTGTCGGCCCTCGCTGAACGCGTGCTGGCACCGGACGCCGATGCCCGGCAACTATGCACGCGCATCGACCTGCAGATACGCCGCCTGCTTGAAGGCTCGAACAACGTCGCCGAACGCCTGATGCGCGATGCGCTGTATCTCGTCGCCAGCGCCGACAGCGACCATCGTGCCGTGCGCCGCGTCAAGGAAGCGTACCAGTTGACGGCCCTGATGCCCGAGACCTCACCAGAGGCGCCGGTCGCGGTGGAGGCCGTCCGCCGCCGCTTGCGTGAGACCATTGCCGCCACCGAGGAATCCTGGAACAGGTTCTGCGCCGGCACGACACAGGCCCTGCCAAGCTTCCACACCAATACCGTTGCGCTGTCGGCGGTGGTCGAGGACCTGGGTCACGCGGACTATCAGCGCCTCGTGCAGGCGATCGCCGAGGTGGCCAGCTTCCTCACCCGCACGCCGTCGGGACAAACGGAAGCGCTGGCCATGGAAACGGCCACCGCGATCCTCCTTGCGCAACACGCGCAGGGCAACATCCAGTACCTGGACAGCAGCTTCACGCATCAGGTCGAGGTGATGGTCGACCGGATTCGTGCATGCCTTGGCGGAAATCCACCGCCACCGGAGTCCGAACTGCCCTTGCTCGACGAAATGTCACGGCAGGTGCAGGAAAAACTGCTGATCAGCCAGGTTGCCAGGGAGATTCAGAGCAACCTGACGCAAATCGAACAGGTCCTTGATGGCTTCTTCCGTGATGTCGACAAGCAAACCGATCTGGACGGCCTGGAAAACCCGATCCGCCAGGTGATTGGTGCGCTGACGATGATGCGCCACGATGCAGCGGTTGCCGTTCTGCAACAGTGCGCGCAAGACATCAGAACCTTCGCGACACCGGACTACAAGCGGCAAGAGGCTGACTTCGAGCGCCTTGCCGAGCAGTTGTCGCTGATCGGATTCTTTGTCGACGCGCTGCAACACGGTGCGACCGACTTCGCGGCGTTCGTCGACAACATGCAGTCCGGCACCGCCCGGACATCGATCGGCAAGCCTCCGGCGACCAGCGTGGAGAGGGAACTTGACCAGCGCAAACTAGCGCTGCACGCCTCGCTGGCGGACTTCAGGGTGCGAGCCGACGATGCACGCCTGCGCCAGGAAGTGCAGCACGGTCTCATGGCGCTGCAGAAGGACGCCGACCTGGTTGGCGACAAAGCGCTCGGCGAGCAGAGCAAACAGCTGCTCGCGACGCTGCTTGCCGGTGGCGATGCAACCCGCCAGATCGATCAGACGATGGCCGTGCTCGTGCCGCGGGCGCCCGAGACACCGCAACCGTCGGCAGAAACGATCCAGCTCTCGCAGGCCAGTAGCGAAGAACTCGACGCAGAGATCCTGGAGATCTTCATCGAGGAAGCGGCCGAGGTTCTGGCGAGCATGAGTCGAAATTTCCAGCTCCTGCAATCGCAGCCGCACGACGTCGAGGTGCTGACCGCGCTGCGCCGCTCGGTACACACGCTCAAGGGCAGTGGCCGGATGGTCGGCCTCAAGGATCTGGGTGAAGCGGCCTGGTCGGTCGAGCAACTGCTCAACCTCTGGCTGCGTCAGGAGCACGAGGTCACGCCAGCGATCCTCGAACTGCTCGGCCAGGCATGCGCCGTTTTTGTCGCCTGGGTGGCGTACCTGAAAGCCGGCCACGGCCAGGCACCGGATGCAGTGGGCTTGATCGCGCTCGCGGAGGCCCTCAGACGCGGCAGCGAGAGCGTCGTCGACTTGCCGCTCGCAACCGAACAGGCGGCTGCGCAGGCCAGCGCCGCTGACGATTCAACCCGCATCGCCGAGACAGAGACGAAAACCGAAGGCGATTCTTCCGAGACCTTCGTGCGGCTGTCGATCGCACCAGCGCTGGCCGAAATCTTCAACGAGGAAGCCGGGGGACACCTCGCTACCCTGCAGAGTGGGCTGCTGATCCTTGACGCTGATCCCGCCGCCCCCACCGCACACGAAATGTATCGCGCCGCCCACACCCTGGGCGGCATCGCCGGAACGGTCGGCATCGAGGCCGTCAACCGACTCGGCGTAGCCCTCGAACGCGCGCTGTTACGGCGCAATCACACCGCCCATCCCGATCATCCAGAAGCGCTCGAAACCGTCCGCCAGGCAATAGCCGCCCTCGCCGTGATGCTGCACGAAATCGCCGCCGACCAGCAGCCCGAAGCAAGGCACTCGCTGGTCGAGGCGCTTGAGGCACTGTACCCGGAGCAATTCGTCGAGCAGCCGGCGGCGTTCGCCGACGCCGACGACGAGCAGGAGCCGCTTGCGTCACCACCGTCGCTGCCGACCGGCGCGCCTTCACTGGCAGCAGTGCCGACCGCCGGCGGGGTGGCGATCACCATTCCGGAAATGCAGGACGAACTCGACGAGCAACTGCTGCCACTGTTTCTGGAGGAAGCACTCGACCTCACCCAGAGCATCGCGACGCAATTGCGCTCGTGGCGAAACAACCCTTCCGACACCGACGTCGTTCGTCGACTGGCGCGCCTGTTTCATACCCTAAAGGGCAGCGCTCGAATGGCCGGAGCGATGAACCTTGGCGAACTGACGCACGCCATCGAAACGCGCATGGCTGAAGCGCAGCAGGCGGGTGGCGCGCCGCTCGAACTGATTGACGATCTCGACAACGCCTTCGACGTCATTGTGCAGATCGTCGAACACCTGCAGCGCGGCGAGTCTGCCGACGCACCGGTCGAGGTATCCGACGCGACTGCTTCCGATCTGGCGGTGGAGCGTACGGTCGACGCCGACGCCCTCGGCACGGCCGCTGATCAGGGCGCCCCGGCAGGCCAGCCGGAGCAGCACGACGCAGACGCCGAAGGCACCGGACAGCGCGCGCTGCTGCGTGTACGCGCCGACCTGATCGATCGCCTGGTCAACGAAGCCGGCGAATTGTCGATTGCGCGTTCCCGGATCGAAGGCGAGATGCGCGCCATCAAGGGTTCCTTGCTCGACCTGACCGAGAACGTAATCCGCCTGCGCCGGCAGTTGCGCGATATTGAACTGCAGGCCGAGTTGCAGATGCAGTCGCGCACCGCGCTCGCCGATGATCGCCGTCAGGCCGACTTCGATCCCCTCGAATTCGATCGCTTCACGCGTTTTCAGGAGCTGACACGGATGATGGCCGAGTCGGTCAACGACGTGGCTACCGTACAGCAGAATCTGTTGAAGAATCTGGACGACGCCAACGCCGCGATCCTCGCCCAGTCGCGTCTGAACCGCGAAGTCCAGCAGGAGCTGATGTCGGTACGCATGGTGCCGTTCGCCAGCATCGCCGATCGTCTCTACCGGATCGTTCGGCAGGCCGGCAAGGAGCTTGGCAAGCGCGCCAATCTGGAAATCAGCGGTGCTCAGTTGCAACTCGACCGAACCGTTCTCGACAAGATGCTGGCGCCGCTTGAACACATGCTCCGTAACGCCATTGCGCACGGACTGGAAGACGCGCCGGCTCGTCTGGCCAAGGGCAAGCCGGAAATTGGCGAACTGTCGCTGACGCTGACCCAGGAGGGCAACGAGGTCATTGTCTCTTTTGCCGACGATGGCGCCGGCCTCGACCTGCAACGGTTGCGCGAACGAGGCCTGGCGGCCGGCCTGCTGACCAGGGACGAAGCCGCCGACGAAGCGCAGGTGATCGAGATGATTTTCGCCCCCGGGATCTCGACCGCCAGCGGCGTGTCGCGCCTGGCTGGCCGGGGAATCGGCATGGACGTCCTGAAGAGCGCGGTGACCAGCCTTGGCGGGCGGATCGAAGTTCTCTCTCGCCCCGACCAGGGGACCACCTTCCGCCTCTACCTGCCGCTGACTCTGGCGGTAACCAAAGCCTTGCTGGTTCGCTCTGGCCACCGCCAGTACGCAATCCCCGCGGCAATGATCGAGCAGGTGCTGGATCTCAAGGAAAAGGGGCTGACCCGAATCCGCGAGGCGGGAGCCGCCGTATGGACCAACAACCAGTATCCGTTCCACTACCTGCCGCACCTTCTCGGTGACCCGCGGGCACTGCCGGAAAGGCACCACCAGTACTGGGTCCTGCTGCTGCGCAGCGGTACCCGCAGAATTGCCTTGCAGGTCGATGAGGTCCTCGGCAATCAGGAAATCGTGGTCAAGAACATCGGACCGCAACTGGCCCGGGTCATCGGCGTGGCCGGCGCAACCGTTCTCGGCAACGGGCAGGTCTTGCTGATCCTGAATCCGGTTGCTCTGGGTAGTCGTCCACGCACCGCACCGACGGTCCCGCCGGTGCCGACGGTGCGCCAGGCGACGGCCGCCGACACGGTCACCGCCACCCTGCCGACGGTGATGATCGTCGACGACTCGCTGACCGTGCGCAAGATCACCAGTCGCCTGCTGGCGCGCGAACGATACCAGGTGATGACCGCCAAGGACGGCGTCGATGCGCTCGAGCAACTGGTCGCAGTGATCCCCGACGTGCTGCTGGTAGACATCGAGATGCCGCGCATGGACGG
>DPSD01000040.1 GCA_003538495.1 Accumulibacter sp. | reverse complement strand
TCGGTGCAACAATCGATCTCGACGATCAGGAATCCGGCGCCCGCGTCAGCTATCAGATCGTTGGCGAGGACGAGGCCGACATCAAGGGCGGCAAGATTTCGATCAACTCACCGATCGCTCGCGCACTGATCGGCAAGTTTGCTGGCGACATCGCCGAGGTGCAGGCGCCCGGCGGCGTTCGCGAGTACGAAATCATCGCCGTACGCTACGAATAGCCGGCTCGATGCGACGCCTCGCCGACGCGCTGTACGACATCGCCCTGACCCTCTGGGTAGGCGGCTTGTGGGCGATTGGCTATCTGGTCGCGCCGACGCTTTTCGCCGCACTGGGCAACGACCGCCAGCTGGCGGGTGCGCTCGCCGGCCGGCTGTTCGAGTTGATCGGCTGGGTGGGCCTGGCCTGTGCGTCCTACCTGCTGCTGTTCACCTTGTTGCGCAGCGGTAGCGTCGCCATGCGCCGCTGGAATTTCTGGCTGGTCGTGGTGATGCTGCTGCTGACCGTGGTCGGCCTGTTCGGGATTCAGCCGCTACTCGCCCAGCTCAAGGCCGACGCCTTGCCGCGCGAAGTGATGGAGAGCGTCCTGCGCAACCGCTTCGCCACCTGGCATGGCGTGTCGAGCGTCCTTTACCTCGTTCAAAGCGCCCTCGGGCTACTCCTCGTGACCGTCTTCCGGCGCGCCGCCGGGTAGGCGTCCGCACCTTGTCAGCTGTAACCGCCACGGTGGCCGAGCGTGGGCGCCGCCTGCGCGCCGATCGGCCGCCAGGTCAGCTACCGGAGCTTCCCTGGAAGCTGCGCTTGCTGCGACGCGGCTCGCTACGTCGCGGACGGGGCTTGGCGGCGTTCGCCTGCGCATCGGTTTGCGGGCGCCAGAGCACCAGCAGCTTGCCGATATGCTGAACCGGCGCGGCGTCCAGCCGTTCGCAGAGCATCGCGAGAAACTGTTCCCGGACCTGCCGGTCGTCGTTATAGACCCGAACCTTGATCAATTGGTGACTGAGGAGGTTGGCATTGACTTCCATGACCACGGATTCGGACAGGCCGTTCTGGCTTATCGCGACCACCGGATGCAGGGGATGAGCACGGGCGCGCAAGGCGCGGCGCTCGTCGGCGCTGAGAATGAGCATGCAGGATCCCTTTTCTTGAGGAACGCATTCTAGCGGTTTTCAGCCAATGAATCGAAGCAGATCGAGCAGTGCGTGGTTGAACGAACATGTCAACGACGCCTATGTGCAACGGGCCAGAGCTGAAGGCTATCGCTCGCGTGCCTCGTACAAGTTGATGGAAATCGACGACCGGGATCGCCTGATCCGCGCCGACGAGGTAATCGTCGATCTCGGAGCAGCCCCCGGCGGCTGGTCCCAGGTCGCGGCCAAACGACTGCAGGGCAAGGGTCGCGTGATCGCCGTCGATCTCCTCGAGATGGAAGCCGTGCGCGGCGTCACCTTCCTGCAAGGCGACTTCCGCGAGCACGATGTCCTGCAGCAGTTGGAGAAATTGCTGGGCGGTGAGCGCGTGGGGCTTGTTCTTTCCGACATGGCGCCCAACCTATCGGGTATCGCGGTCCGCGACCAGGCCAGAATGATGCACCTGGCGGAACTCAGTCTGGACTTCGCGCGGCACTGGCTGCAACCCGACGGCGCCTTGCTGGTCAAACTTTTTCAGGGTCACGGCTTCAGCGACTTTCTGCAGGAAATGCGCCGGGCCTTTGAAACGGTTTCCTCGCGCAAGCCGGATGCTTCACGGGACCGCAGCCCGGAGGTCTACCTGCTGGGCAAGACCTTGAAGGCTTGAAGCATGGTCAGGGTCGTGTTTGCTGCAGCAGGCAGGAATCAGTTTAGAATGGTGAGTTCGTGGCACAGCAGGGCTTCCGGCGAGACCGTCGCCGGGGCAACGTGGAAGAGGTGAAGCATTGAATAACATGTTCAAGAATCTGGCGGTGTGGCTGGTTATTGGTCTGGTCCTGATGACCGTCTTCAACCAGTTCAACACGCGTCAGGTAACCCAGACGACGATGGAATACTCGCAGTTCATCGACGAAGTGGGCAAGGGAACAATCGCCAAGGTGGTGATCGAAGGCCGGGTGCTCAAGGCAACGACCACTGACGGCCGCAAGCTGACCACCTACGCGCCGCCGGACCTGTGGATGGTCTCCGATCTGCTGAAGAACGGCGTCAAGGTCGAAGCCAAGCCCGAAGAGGAACAATCCTTCCTGATGAGCATCTTCGTCAGCTGGTTCCCGATGCTGTTGCTGATCGGCGTTTGGATCTTCTTCATGCGTCAGATGCAGGGCGGCGGCCGTGGCGGTGCCTTCTCCTTCGGCAAGAGCCGGGCGCGCCTGCTCGATGAAAATGCCAACCCGGTGACCTTTGCCGATGTCGCAGGCTGTGACGCGGCGAAGGAAGACGTCGCCGAGCTGGTGGATTTCCTGAAAGATCCGTCCAAGTTCCAGAAACTGGGCGGGCGCATCCCGCGCGGCGTGCTGATGGTGGGGCCTCCTGGTACCGGTAAAACGCTGCTGGCCCGCTCGATTGCAGGCGAGGCCAAAGTGCCGTTCTTCAGCATTTCGGGTTCCGACTTCGTCGAGATGTTCGTCGGCGTCGGTGCCGCGCGCGTGCGCGACATGTTCGAGCAGGC
>DPSD01000304.1 GCA_003538495.1 Accumulibacter sp. | reverse complement strand
ATAGGTGCGATCACTGAAATCCGTACTCAAAAGGCACGCCACCTCATCGTTCCCGCAATCGATATTTGAAATGTCCGCAGCCAGCGAAGTAGCACCGAGGGATACCCCAAAATCGAACAATGTGAACTCATCGCCTGCCTGGAAGCCATCGGTAATGATGAATTTGCAGTGATCCGCATTGCAGTCGAACGTCCACGGTGTATCCGGAGCTTCAATGCTACGTTGGCCGAGCACAAAACCGGCACCAGGCTGCAGGCCAGTGCCGGTCGCACCAAAGCCGAATGTATACCACTGGTCAATGTTGACGGGGGCTGCGTGTGCTGGCGTCAATACTGCCGAAACGCCAAAGCAGGTGATGGCCGCTGCGATAAGCGATCTAATTTTCATGGTCTGCTCCTTTTTCTGTGGGTATGGGAAGATCCCAATTAAACCAAAGCACGATCCATGCCTGAAAAATAAAATCATTATTTCAATTGCTTGAAATAACAGTTGAGTCCAACTGTAAAATTTTCCGACAATTCATTCAGATCAGCACGGCCAGAATGCTGATGCCGCGTGCGTGGGCACGGCGCTGTGGCGCCTCGGCATCGAGGGCCTGGCGCAGACGTTCGGCGAGCGGCGCGTGCTCGGCGTTCATGTCGAGCAGGCCGCGAATGCTCTTGTCGAGCCTGGCGCCGGTCTTCTCCAGCCATTCGTCACGGCCCTTGCGGGTAAAGCGGAAGCGGGCCTCGCGTTCGAGGCGATCGTCCTGTGCGACCTGGGCCGTATGCTCGCGCCAGCTGGCGGGCTGCTTGAGCAGGCGGCCGAGCCTGGAGCGAGCGCTGCCGGAAACGAGGTATTCGACGTTGCGCCGATCTTCGTCGCGTGGCCGGCCGGTCGACCGTGATGAACCAGCTGGCGGCCACCGGGTTTTCATCCTCGGTGAACCCCCAGAGCTCGCGCAGGTTGTCGTAGCTGGCGGTCTTGAGGCGATCGAGTTCGGCACGGTCGAGGTGGCGGGAAGCCAGGCAGAGCCCATGCGCATCGACTCGAACACCATCTCGAGAATGCGCCGGCGCACCGTCGGCGAGGCGGCATGCACGACGGCGGCGCCTCCCGCCACATTTCGGAGTCATTCGGCAGTTCTTCAAGGTCGCGGTAGGCGATCCGCAGCAGGCCGAGTTGCTCCAGGTTCGGGTTGTTGAAGCGCCAGCCGCGCCGCAGGTCGTAGTAGATGCGGTAGCCGAGAATGTTGCGCAGCGTGTCCTGGACCAGACGCCGGGCGTTGCCGCGCACACCGGGGTCGTCGCGGTCGAAGCCCAGCGCAGCGAATACTGCGCCGGCGATTGCGCTCATTGAATTCCTGTTGTGCGCTGACCTGCACGGCCGCGAGCAACGCCGCCCGCTGCAGGAGGATCTGCAGGAAGTCGTTGAAGTGTCCGACCTGCAGCGCGGCGTCCTGGCGGTTGTCCGAAAAACCGAGCACCTTCTTGGCTTCGGCGCTCAACTGGGCGTCCTGCTCGTAGAGGTAGCGCAGGGAAGCGAGCGTCAGCATGGTGGTGGCCGAGCTACGACCCTCACCGGACCCAGATCGCGCAGGTGTCCGGCATGAAGAAGCCGTTCCTGACCTCCTCATCCGCATGCGATCAGTCTTCGATGTTGTGCGGGGAGAACTGGCGGCCAACGGCGGTATTCTCATTCCTGACCGGGAGGTATTCCTGACCGCAATCCCGGCAGAAATGCACCGAGTAGAGCTTGCGGCGCCCCGGTCGCCGGGAACGTACTGGTTGCCATCGAGCGTCAGGAAACGCTTGCCGGGAGCATCCAGCGTGGTGAACACCTTGCCGCCGTCTGAAATATGGATTTTCGGGCAGACCCGCGTGCACTGCCGTTGCCAGGATGGTACGCACCTGTTCAACAACGAGCCCTTCCGGCGTAATGCGCTGCAGCGTTTCGGTGATGAGATGCAGATGACGATTGCGCGAGTCCGCAGCCTGGCGTCGGCTACCCTTGCCTTGAGGATGGCATCAACGATCGGGATGAAGTACGCGAGCGATTTGCCCGAGCCGGTACCGGTGGTCAGGACGTAGCTGGCACCCGTCTGAGCGAAGCTGAGCGCCTCTTGCTGGTGCTTGAAGAGTCTCAGCGACACACCGGCTGACGTGAGACTCTTGCTCCCTCGGAAGAGACGCGCGCACTCCGGAATCGGACCCCGGACAGATCTGCGCCGCGGCGACACTCGCCACGAGGCGGATGATCGGCAACGCCAGTCAGATCTTCCCGGTGATCGGTGTGCTCGGGGCTCGCCGGCGAACAACTGGTGGCTGCTGACGGCTCCGCTTCGTTTCGTGAGTCGCTGACGCGACTTTCACATAAGAAAAAACCGGCCGCCACATCGTAGGTGGCCGGTTTTCGAGGTGATCAGCGATGCCGGATGCGATCCCTCTCGACCCATTCATCCCACGATTCCGCGTAACCATCGTAGTGAATCTTCCACATGTCCGGCTTGGTTGAAATGACGCTGGCCGGATACCATTCCCCCTTCCATTTGACTTGTACGCTGTCGCCAACCTGGAATCCGGGCATCGCACGGCCTGACACCTTGATGCGGTCGGAACCAACCCATTCATCCCATTCCGAACCATAGCCGTCATAGCGGATGAAACACTTGGTTTGGTCTTCATTGACCTTGGTCACCTTGGCCGGGTACCACTGTCCCTTCCAGCTGACCTGAGCTCTGTCACCAACCGAGCAGAGGGCGTTAGCCGACGCCGGTGCGGCTGCGAGGGTAGTGGCCAGCGTGGCGATGAGCAAAGCGATGCGCATGGAAGTCTCCTTGAATTCATTGGGAGGAGGTAATTTACTCTTCCTTGCCCTGATACGCATCAGAAACGGGAGTTCCCAAACTCCGGATGCAAACAAAAATGATCGGGGGTGCCTGGAAAAGTCATGACCGTTAGCCGCGTTCTTCGGGCAGGTCGCGAGGGGGGTTGGCGAAGA
>DPSD01000308.1 GCA_003538495.1 Accumulibacter sp. | reverse complement strand
TCGGCCATGGACAGGCGGATAATTTCGGCTTGTTCGATGGCCTGTTGTGCCGCCTCTTGAACGGCGGCAATCACGAAATCGGTCATGGTCCGCCCCTGAAGTTCAGCGGCGCGCTTGAGCATCGAATGAAGATCAGTACTGATCCTGGCTTCGAGGCGAGCGGTAGAAATGGCTGCGGGCATAGTTTCGTCCTCCTGACGAGGATATTACGGCAATCTGCCGTACGCAGCAATTCACCTTAGCTTACGATTTCTCGGAACTTTGTTCGCGTCCAACAGGGCGAACCGGCGAGTTTCGAGAAACGAAGTCAGGCGGTTCTGACCTCGTTGAGCAAGTCGGGGTGTCGATCCAGAATCTTGAACAGCTTTACCAAGGCTAGCGGTGGCTTGGTTTTGCCATTCTCGTAGCGCGAGAACGCATTGATGCCACCACCGAAGAGCTCAGCGGCTTCGCGCTGGTCAAGTGCGAGCTTCTTGCGGACTTTGACAATGAAGTCAGGGTCGACGATAGCCGCATTAACTTGCTTCGCGAAAGCGCGCATCTCGCCCATGACGCGATCAGATTCCACCCCATCCAAGACCGACTCGGCGCAGGCCGAGCAAAAGTCGCCAGTCACCGCCGCAATGACGGTAGTTTCACCCTTGTACGTATAGGGCAAGTCGCGGGTGTCGTGAATTAGTTCGGCTACGCCGCAGACAGGGCATTTCATGGTCATAGCTCCTTGAAGGACACGATCAGCACGTCATCAATGATCATAAGCTTCAGATATACGTCACCCACTGGCGTGCTTGGGCGGTAAACGTCCTGCCAGACCGTATGGTCTGCATGAGTGGTCATGCTCTTGTAAAAGTCTTCTGACGTGAGTGCCATCACCACCGCCAACATGTCAGAGAACGCAAGCCCCAGTTCATTCGCACCAATTCGCGCCGCATGCGTGGTACGTATTTTGCCTGCCTCTACCAAGGTTTTGACCACGGCGAGCTTGCAATGCGGGGTTCGCTTCTCCATAGCGCAATATTAACCTATTAGGTTTTTATTTAGCAAATAGGTTAGCTGAGATTTCTGAGACAACGCGGTTTGCTGTGCGCCGAGTTGATAGAACCCGACGAGCTTGATCGGGGAGCTTTTTTCTTGGCGTTCCATCTTTGGCCGTCCGAGCTGAGTAGGTATTGGCCGTTACTGGATCTGGCTGTGTTGGGCAGTTGTTGGGAAGCCTGCTTGGTTATAAAGGGTTAAAGAATGGTTAACGCCGGCGAAAGTGGGCGAATTTGCTATATGGAACAGGTGGTTGGGAATATAGGCCATGCGTCATCTGTCACGATTTCATGCGTCATCTGTCACGATTTCATGCGTCATCTGTCACGCGTTTTCGGCTGAGCAGGCGAGAATCATGCGTCATCTGTCACGTAGCATGCTTCATTTGTCACGACGGGAGGTGGTTTTGGAGATATGGGACGATGTACGCGGATAGTTATCCACAGGTGTGGCGAGGAAGCGGGATTTGGCGGCCGAAATCGTGACAGATGAAACATGAAGGACGATTTTGCCCTGCGTCATCTGTCACGCCTCATGCGTCATCTGTCACGATTCTGTGGATAACTCAAGGCGCTTGGCGTCGGGATCGCGGCTTGAGGCTGCCGGAGAGCTTGCCGTGACAAATGAAGCATGACCGCCAGGGGGATGGAGAACTCTCCGGCGTTGGCGGTGTGCGGTCGCTGTGGCGTCATTCTTGGACGACATAGATGCTGTCGTCGGTGTGTAGCTGCACGCATTTGGCAATACCGCTGGCTTCGATCTCCGCGCAGGCCTCGCGCGCCGTACGTCGCCACCCGTAGGCGGTCTTGCTCGTTGAGCCGCACATTTCGCGGAAACGGTCGAGTTTCAGGGGGAAAGGTTGCTTGTGGCTCTCGATGTAGTCGGCCAGGCGTCGGGCGACCGGTGACAAGGAGCGGTAGGTTTCCCATGAATGGTTGGTGAAGGTGTTCCCGGCGAAGAGCACGATCAAGTTGGGGTCGATCCAGACGCGATACTGGGTGAGTTTGCCTTCAGAGTCGTTCAGTGCGCTGTACTTGTCGATCAGGGAAATTGCGCCGCTCTTGCCGTAGGCTTTTTCGTTGAGGACCAACACTTCGTTGGCTTTGAGGCGGGAAATGCATTCTCGGACTTTGTCGTAGTAGCGGCCATTCTTGGCCCAACCAAGATCGCGCACCAAGTCCTTGACGGAGAATTCGAAAGGTTCACCCAAGGGCACATGCTTGGCGTAATGCATGATTTGCAGCCAGACCAACTCATCGTCCTCGGCTCGTAGTTCGATGCCGGTGTAAACGAGCGAAATGCCCTGCCCGTCATGCAGATGAAAGAGTTTTTCCTGTTGCAGGACCCGTCTAGCTTCCCTCTTGTTTCGGGCAGTGAACAGCGACGAGCGGGCGTAATCGTTCGGAATGAAGCGCTGGCTGTCATTGAGGTCGGGCAGAAGCAAGTCCAGCTGGAACGGTTGATGCGGGTCAATGCCGCGCTTGTCCAGGTAAGCTTCGCGGCGCAGCTTGTCGAACTTCCCGGACATCTGTTCTGGGGGCGGGGTTTCGCCGGTTGCCATGTTGTTCTACTCCCTCTGTCTTGCGTTGACCTTGCGGCGCGAAGCTGCAAAGACGGCAGGCTGCTCGGGTACAAGAGAACCCTGCTTACCCTTCCACGAGTGCCACGAGCTGTACCTGGGAAAGATCGGCTACGAACTCCTGTCCGTCGTCCTCATATTTCAACAGGGCGAAGCCTGTAGCCGGTGGTCGGCGATTCAGGATCAAGCGAGCCGGCCGGTCGTCGTGCCGGACCTGCACGATGGCTTTTTTCAGCTTGTGCGGATTGGCTTCTCCCGAAGCTTTCTCGCGCGTGTCTTCGGAACCACCGGGGGATTGGTCGCTGCCGGTTGTTTCATCGTTCTCCGCTTCGGCTTTGAAGTGGGTGTCAGGAGCCTCGTCAGGCGCGTTGTCACCGTCGTCACCGACGCGGTCGATATGCTCGTGTTTGCGCTTGTCCTCCAGGAACTCACGCAGCAGCTTGACCGAGCCGCGGGCGATTTCCTGACTTTCATCGGCCAGCCAGACGCCTACCTCTTTGGGCCGCTTCTTGTGTGCCGTCACCAGTTCGTTGATCACCGTGACGTCACGGCACCGGCCCGTGTTGAACGCGACGGCGATTGGCTCTGGTAGGTCCAGCAAGGTCACGTGCTGCGACACGAAGGACGCTGACTTGCCAAGTTCCTTGGCTATTTCGCCCTTCTGTTTGCCCTTCGCCAGTTCGCGGCCGATGAAGTCGGCGATCTCGCGGGGGGTCAGGTCGTTGCGCTGCAGGTTTTCGATGACCTGGTCGGCTTCGTTGTAGTCGTTGTCGATGAACGCGGGAATGCTGGTTTTGCCGGCTAGTTTCGACGCACGGGTGCGCCGAGCGCCGTGGTTGATGATGTAGAAGCCGGGGGCTTCGGGATTGTCGCGTACGGAAATCGGCGTCTTGACGCCGCGCAAGCTGATTGTGTCGGCGAGTTCTGCCAGGCTGTCCGACGAGAAGCCTGGGTTGTCCTTGGTTCGCGGTTGGTGCGGATCCTCGGAAACCAGATCGAGCGGCAGATCCAGCGGTCCGTAACCACTCCCGCCAGGCGCTGGTTGGTTCAGGAGGCCGGAAAGGTCGCCAATGTTATCGAGGCCCAGCCCGAACGCCGGTGGCGTCGCCTCGGGCTGCTTCTTGGCCTTCTTGACGGTGTTGGTGGCGGCGGCGGTGGTCATAGTGCGATCTCCATTTTTTCGAAAACGTGCGCGGCCAACGCGCGGAGTTCCAGGGCCGCCTTACGAGCGGCGGTCTTTCTGATCTTCCAGACCGGCACGCCGGAAGCCAACGCATCGGCAATGCTACTGCGCAGCCCAATACCGGCCGGAATCATCAGTTGCGGATAAGCGCGCTGCAGCTCTTGCAGGTGGCGGCCGTGGCGCGGGTTCCGGCCATCGACCTTGCTGGGTACCATGCCGAGGAATTGCAGGCTGGGATTCGCCTTGCGGACGTTGGCAATGGTCATGACCATCTTCTTGATCCCCTGGATGCTGTACGCCTCCAGCTCGATCGGCGAAAGCACATAGTCGGCCGCAAAAAGCGCGGCGGCCATGCTGACGCCAAGGGAAGGAGCCGTGTCGATCAGGCAGACGTCGA
>DPSD01000072.1 GCA_003538495.1 Accumulibacter sp. | reverse complement strand
GAGACCTTGTCGCCGAGCTTGACCCTGATCTCCCGGATCACCCCGGCCACCGACGATGGAACGTCCATCGTCGCCTTGTCGGATTCCAGGGTCACCAGCGCATCGTCGACCTTCACCGTGTCGCCGACCTTGACGCAGACGTCGATCACCGGCACATCGCTGTAGTCGCCGATATCGGGCACCACGACCTCGACCGTCCCGCCGCCGCTCGCTGCAGCCGGTGCCGGAGGGGCAGCGGCTGGCGCCGCGGCGCTGACCGGAGGCGGTGTCGCGACCGCGCCGGCCGACGCCTCGAGGACGACGACGACGGTCCCTTCCGAAATCCTGTCACCAAGCCGCACGCGCACTTCCTTGACCACGCCGGCCGCCGAAGACGGCACGTCCATCGTCGCCTTGTCGGATTCCAGGGTCACCAGCGCGTCATCGACCTTGACCACGTCACCGGCCTTGACACAGATGTCGATCACCGGCACATCGGTGTAATCGCCGATGTCTGGGACTTTTATTTCGATCACTTGACTCATCAGAGGGCTCCCTTAAACCGTCATCGGGTTGGGTTTGTTCACGTCGATGCCGTATCTGGCAATCGCCGTGGCGACCGTCTCCCGCTCGACCGTTCCTTCATCGGCGAGGGCCTTGAGGGCGGCGACGGTGACCCAGCGGCGATCGACTTCGAAGAAGTGACGCAGCTTCTCGCGGGTGTCCGAACGGCCGAAGCCGTCGGTACCCAGCGTCACGTAGCGACGGTTGATGAAGGGACGAATCTGCTCGGCGAACAGCCGCACGTAGTCGGTCGCGGCGATCACCGGACCGCGGGTGTCGGCCAGGCAGGTCTCGACGTGCGACAGCCGCTGCTTTTCGGTCGGGTTGAGCATGTTCCAGCGCTGCACGTCGTTGCCGTTGCGTGCCAGTTCGCCGAAGCTGGGGCAGCCCCACAGGTCGGCATCGACGCCCCAGTCGTTCTTGAGCAGTTCGGCGGCGGCGATGACTTCGCGAAAGATCGTTCCGGAACCGAGCAACTGGACGCGTGGCGCCGCCGGCTTGCTTTCCGCCGACTGGCCGCGGCGCAGCAGGTACATTCCCTTGAGGATGTCGGCCCCGGCGCCTTCCGGCATCTCCGGATGCTCGTAGTTCTCGTTCATTACGGTGATGTAGTAGAAGACATCCTCCTGCTCCTGGTACATCCGGCGCAGGCCCTCGCGCATCACCACCGCGACTTCGAACGAGAAGGTCGGGTCATAGCTGATGCAGTTCGGAATCAGACCGGAGAGGATCAGCGAATGACCGTCCTCGTGCTGCAGACCTTCGCCGTTCAGCGTCGTCCGGCCGGCGGTACCGCCGATCAGGAAACCGCGCGCCCGCTGGTCGCCAGCCGCCCAGCAGAGGTCCATGACCCGCTGGAATCCGAACATCGAATAGCAGATGTAGAACGGAATCATCTGCACGCCATGCACCGAATACGAGGTCGCCGCGGCGATCCAGTCGCTCATCGCGCCGGCTTCGTTGATCCCTTCCTGCAACACCTGGCCGTCGATCGACTCCTTGTAGAACATCAGCTGGTCATGGTCTTCGGGAACGTACTTCTGCCCTTGCTGATTCCAGATACCGATCTGCCGGAACAGACCTTCCATGCCGAACGTGCGTGATTCGTCGGGGACGATCGGGACCACCTGCCGGCCGATCCTCTTGTCCTTGAGCAGGATATTCAGGAAGCGCACGATGGACATCGTGGTCGACACCTCGCGCCCCTCTCCCGATGCCTTGAGCAGCGCTTCGAAAGCCGAAAGATCGGGAATCTCGAGCGCCGGCGCGGTGCGCCGGCGTTTCGGCAGGTAGCCACCGAGGTCCATCCGCCGCTGCCGCATGTAGGTCAGCTCGGGAGAGCCTTCTTCAAATTTCAGGTACGGCAGCGCCTTGAGCTGATCGTCGGCGACCGGCAGGTTGAAGCGGTCGCGGAAGCGCTTGATCGCCTCGTAGTCGAGCTTTTTCTGCTGGTGCGAGATGTTCATCGCCTCGCCGGCCTGGCCCATGCCGAAGCCCTTGATCGTCTTGGCCAGAATCAGCGTCGGCTGCCCCTGGTGTTCGACGGCGCTCTTGTAGGCGCTGAAAATCTTGAAGATGTCGTGGCCACCGCGGTTCAACCCCCAGACCTGCTCGTCGGTCCAGTCGGCAACGAGTTCCCTGAGCTCCGGGGTATTGAAGAAGTGCTCGCGAACGTAGGCGCCGTCCTTGGCCTTGAAGGTCTGGTACTCGCCGTCGACGGCGTCCATCATGCGCTGCTTGAGGATGCCCTTCTTGTCGCGCAGCAGGAGCGTGTCCCATTGCGTTCCCCAGACCAGCTTGATGACGTTCCAGCCAGCGCCCCGGAAAGTGCCTTCGAGTTCCTGGATGATCTTGCCGTTGCCGCGTACCGGCCCGTCGAGACGCTGCAGGTTGCAGTTGATGACGAAGATCAGGTTGTCGAGATTCTCGCGCGCAGCCATGCCGATGGCGCCCAGCGACTCGACCTCGTCGGTCTCGCCGTCGCCCAGGAAAGCCCAGACCTTGCGGTCGCCGGCTTCAATGAAACCGCGGCTGTCGAGGTACTTCATGAAGCGTGCCTGGTAGATCGCCTGGATCGGGCCGAG
>DPSD01000041.1 GCA_003538495.1 Accumulibacter sp. | reverse complement strand
TTCATCCGCGAGTGGATTCTCAAGAAGGCCCGGCTACTGGCGGTGGTCGGCCTGCACCCCAACACCTTCAAACCGCATACCGGTACCAAGACCTCGGTGCTGTTCGTGCAGAAATGATTGCCGAATGCTTCAACGAGCCGGAAGCCGACGAGGCGGCCAGCGGCGACGACGACGACTGCAACGAGGACAGCGACGAAGCCTCCGTTAGCGCCGATGAAGACTGTGTTGCCGCTGCCGAGGAAAAGCTAAACAGCCTACAGGCCGCGCTGCTCAAAGCCAAACAGAAGCTGATCGACCTCGATAGCGACGCCGCAGCCCTGGCGCAGAAGCAGGAACAGGAACTCGCCGCACGCAAGGCGCACTGGACCGGCGACAAGAGTGCCTTGCGCTTGCAGGTCAAGGAAATCCAGCAAAGCTACAAAGTGGACGTGCAGAAACTGAAGGACGCCCGAAAAGACCAGCAGAAGGCTCTCAAGGCCGAAATCAAGGCGCTGGACAAACAGATATCGCAGGCCGAGACGGCGCTAAGTCTGCTCAGCAATCGCGGCAAGCTTGAACTAATGCTGGCCGATGACGAGCTGATCGGGACACTCAAGGAGCGATGGATTGCCGCCGAGGTGGCCAAGCGACTCGACTACCCGATTTTCATGGCGGTCAGCGAGCGCGGCGGTAAAGACAACTCCGGCGACTACAAGCACCTCCTGGACGACGACGGCAGTCTCGTCGAATTCCCTGACGGTCACCCGCAGGAAGGCCAACTCGTCATCGATCAGGACTTGGTCAACTACGACTTGCGCGCCGCCGATCTGGCCGACGCGGCCAAAATTCCAGACGATCAGTTGTGCGTGGCGGAAGCTTTCGTTTGCTTTGCTCAGAAGCAAAAGTTTGGGTTCTGGGGGAGCACGTAATGGCCGTTTGGAGCGAGGTTGCGCTTTCCGAAGTTGAGTTGACCAGGATAGATGCTGAGTTCTATCGGCCGGACTATCTGGCAGCGAAAAAGGCTGCCGGCAGTAGAAAGCTTAAAGCTTATGGCGCCGCTGTACTGCATCCGGCGGAGTTTACGCGTCGCTATACCGAGGTTGGCCACTTTGTTTTGTTAGCGCAGAACAACAGGGATAACCGTTACGACTGGAGCACTAAGCAGCGCGTGGCGCCCGGTCTTTTGTCGCTCATTTCTCGGAATCGGCTTGAGTTTGGTGATGTGACGATTACACGGTCTGGCGCGAATTGCGGTCAGGCATCGGTAATTGGGATCGAGCTCGAAAACGAACCTGTATATGCGTGCGCTGATCTGCTAATACTGCGGTCTGAATCTGTCGATGGTCACCTTATTTCAACCTACCTCAACTCATCAGTCGGGAGACTTCTTCTTGACCGTGGAGCATACGGGGCTGCACAACCGCATATAGCGCCAAGCTACATTAAGGAAATTCCATTTCCTGCAACGCTGCTTTCTATCGAGTTAGAGGTGAGGCAGTTAATAATCGACTCTCGAAAGTTTGCAATGGAATCGGACGTTCAATTAGCGGGAGCGCAGCAAATCCTCGAATCTGCGCTTGGCCTGAACAAGTTGACCTTCCAGAAGCCAGTGGGTTACGTCGCACAGTTGAGCAACATAGAGGTCTCCCGGCGGTTCGACCCGGAACATTTCTTCCCGGCGTTCAGCGCCTTTTGCGCCAGCTTGCCTTCCAGCGTCGCCCTTGATCCACTGTCGAAACATCTTCAATTCTGTCAGCGTGGAAAGCAGCCGGTTTATGCAAAGACCGGCCTGGCGGTAATCAACTCAAAACACGTTCAGCCGAACCGCGTCATACGGGAAGGCAACCGTTTTGCCTTGGCTAATCCGGTCGATGATCTTCAGATTCGCTCTGGCGACACGCTCATCAACGGAACGGGACGCGGAACCATAGGACGGACAGCGCCTTACATCAGTGACACGCCTGCCGTGGCGGATAATCACGTCACCATCCTCCGATCGAGTAGCCTGGACCCGGCTTATTTGTCCCTCTATCTCAATAGTGCGGCGGGGCAGATGCAGGTCGAGATGCATCAACGGGGTACGTCGGGGCAACTTGAGCTCTACCCGTTCGATATTCGAAAGTTTCTCGTCTGGCCCGCGCCTGGCGAATTGCAGCGGGACCTGCGCGATCTTTACGACAAGGCGACAAAAGCAGAGCGGGAATCCAAGCGCTTGCTCGAACAAGCCAAAGCTCGCGTTGAACAACTCATCGAGGCTGCCGTCCAGCCATGAGCGAGCCGACTCCCGACCCCGCCGCACCCGGCAAAGGCCAGTTCCTGGTCTATGAAGCCGAGGATGGCCGCGTCAAGATCGACGTGCGGCTGGCCGACGAAACGCTCTGGCTGCCCCAGGCGCAACTGGCCGAGCTGTTCCAGACCAGCCAGCAGAACATCAGCCTGCATATCCAGCACATCTACGAGGAAGGCGAACTGCTGCCGGAGGCAACTCACAAGAAATACTTGTTGGTTCGCGCCGAGGGCGGGCGTGCGGTCAAACGCCTCGTCGATCACTACAACCTCGACATGATCATCTCGGTCGGCTACCGGGTGAAAAGCCATGTCGCGACGCGCTTTCGCATCTGGGCGACGCAGCGCCTCAAGGAATACATCGTCAAGGGTTTTACGCTGGACGACGAACGGCTGAAGAACCCGCAGCAGCCCTTCGACTACTTCGAAGAGCTGACCCGCCGCATCCAGGACATCCGCACCTCGGAGCGGCGTTTCTACCAGAAGATCACCGACATCTACGCCACCAGCATCGACTACGACCCGACGCTGGAGATCAGCCTGACCTTCTTCAAGACCGTGCAGAACAAGATGCACTGGGCGATTACCGGCCAGACCGCCGCCGAGATCGTGCATGCGCGCGCCGATGCCGACAAGCCCAACATGGGCCTGACCACCTGGCGCGGCACCAAGGTGCGCAAGCAGGATGTGGGTATCGCCAAGAACTATCTGGCGGAAGACGAACTGCGCGCACTGAACAACCTGGCCGAGCAATACCTGATCTTCGCCGAAGGCCAGGCGATGCGCCGCATCCCCATGCACATGAGCGACTGGATCAGGAAGCTCGACGGTTTTCTGAGCATCAACGACCGCGACATCCTGACCCATGCCGGGAGAATCTCGCACGAGATGGCGCAGCAGCGGGCGGGGGCCGAGTACGAGCAGTTTCACCGGCGGCGGATCGCCGAGCAGTCGCAGGCCGTCAGCGACTTCGACCGCATGGCCAGGCAATTGACGGACGGAGAACGGGGAAAGAAGAAACCATGAACATGACGCCTGACGACGGCCGGCTGCTGGCGGAATTGTGCGAACAGCATGGCGTGAGCGCCGACAAGGTGCGGAAGCTGCTCGATGCCGTGCGCGACTACGAATTCAAGGACCGGCGAACCGGGGTGTATGAGGCGTTACGCGAGATTCTGAAGAGCAAGCCGGC
>DPSD01000188.1:6570-6706 GCA_003538495.1 Accumulibacter sp. | reverse complement strand
GCGCCGGGAAAGGCTCGCCCAGCGATCGTACCGCAGCTCCTGGCACCTCGCGACGCCCGGACGCCACACCACCCGCGCAGCCAGCGCTCACCTGCCGCCAGCACACCGCGATCTGACCGCCCCAGCGGCGAAAGCG
>DPSD01000188.1:0-6246 GCA_003538495.1 Accumulibacter sp. | reverse complement strand
CACGGTCATGCGTCAGGGCTGACAGACCGTGACTTCATTTGCCGCACTGGCGATCGAGTGGTAGATTGCCGGGGCTGGCGCTTCAGTCGGCGCCCCTTCCCTCTCGGCCTGCGCTGCCAATGCCACAAATCACTGCCAACAAGCTGCAGATCGAGTACGAAGGATTTGGCTCGGCGTCCGCGCCGGCCATCCTGCTGATCATGGGCCTGGGCGCGCAGTTGAGCCGTTGGAATATCGAGCTCTGCGAGGCCCTCGTAGAACGTGCTTACCGCGTGATTCGTTTCGACAATCGTGACTGCGGCTTGTCGAGCAAGATCGATGACGCGGACGTTCCGGATGTTGGCCAAGCGCTGCGCAGTGGCCTGCCGCTGACGGTTCCATACTCGCTCGCCGACATGGCAGCCGACAGCATCGGCCTGCTCGACGCGCTGTCGATCGAGCGGGCGCACATCGTCGGCGCGTCGATGGGTGGCGCCATCGCCCAAATCGTTGCCGCGGCTTATCCGCAGCGCACCCTGTCGCTGACCTCGATCATGTCCACCAGCGGCAATCCGGACCTGCCACCGCCGACGGAGCAGGCTTCGCGCGCCTTGCTGGCCCCCTTGCCGGCAACGCGGGACAAGGAAGCTCTGGTAGAAGACGCCCTCAGGCGGCAACTGGCCGTCGCCAGCCCCGAATTCCCCAGTTGTCCGCAGCGCTTACGCGAGACCCTGGTCGACGAGCATGAGCGAAACTTCCACCCTCGCGGCGTCGCCCGCCAACTGGCGGCCTTTCTGGCCAGCGGTGATCGTCGTGCCCTGCTGCGAACGATCAGCGCGCCGACGCTGGTCCTGCACGGCGCCGACGATCCGCTGATTCCGGTGGCCTGTGGTTACGACGTCGCCGCGCACATTCCGGGTGCCAAAATGCAGGTGATCGAAGGGATGGCACATGACTTGCCACTGGCCTTGACCGAGGTGTTCGCGGAAGCCATCGCCGCCATCGCACAGTCGTCGGAGCGCTGAGCCGCATGGCTGCCGGCCACCACCGATGAACTCCGTTCTCGCTCCCGAACCGCTGGTCTTTGTCGATCTTGAAACCAGTGGCGCCAATTTCGCGAATGATCGGATCATTGAAATCGGCCTGGTCGAAGTTGACCCCAGCGGCGCCAGGGAGTGGAGCGTCCTAGTCAATCCGGAATCGTCGGTCTCATCCTTTATTACCGATCTCACCGGCATTGACGATGCCATGCTGCACGGAGCACCGACTTTTCGGCAACTCGCGCCTACGGTGCTCGACAAGTTGCGGGGACGCCTGCTCATTGCGCACAACGCCCGCTTCGACTATGGGTTCCTGAGGTGCGAGTTCAAGCGACTCGGCGTCGATTTCCGTGCGCCGACGCTGTGCACAGTCAAGCTCTCGCGCAAGCTCTTTCCCCAGCACCACCGCCACAATCTCGACTCCCTGGTGACCCGACACGGTTTGTCGCTTGCCGGCCGCCGCCACCGCGCCCTCGCCGACGCCCGACTCTTGTGGGACCTGTGGCGGCATTGGCATGCGCAATTGACGCCGGACACCATCCGCCGCGCGATCGCAACCATTGTTGGTCGGCCCGACCTGCCGCCACAGATCGATCCGGCGGTAATCGACGACCTGCCCGAGGCGGCCGGTGCGTACGCCTTTTACGGGAACACAGGCGGCTTACTGCTGCTCCGCCGGGCGGCCAACCTGCGCCAGCAGATACTGGCGCACTTCGCTGCCAGCAAGCGCGAGACGCCCTTGGTGCTGGCCATCCGGCGAATCGAGTGGCGCGAAGCGGCGGGGGACCTGGGAGCGCGGCTGCACGAGGTCGAACTGGCACGCCTGTCGTTCGCTGCTGGAAGCAATCTGCCGGCCGTCCGTCACGCTGGCCGGTCGGCTGCGGCAGCCGCAGAACTCTGCTCATGGCAGCTGCAGGCGCATCGGGAAGCGGGGCTACGACCGGCGATCGTCTTCGCTGACGATCTCGATTTCGCCGTTGCCGATGATCTGTTCGGCTTGTACCCGAGTCGCCGCGAGGCATTGCGCAGCTTGCGCAAACTGGCCGACACTCATCGCCTGTGCTACAAGCAACTCGGTCTCGACGATACAGCTCGAGGCGAAGCGTGCGCGGCCTACAGGCAGAAGAGCTGCCGTGGCGTGTGCATCGGCAAGGAAGCGCTGGCACTGCACGACGCGCGTCTGATGACCGCGCTGGCTAAATTCAAGGTCAAGCCCTGGCCATACCGTGGACCGCTGGCGCTGGTCGAGCGCGACGATTTCGGGATGCACGAGGATATTCACCTGATCGACCGATGGCGTCTGGTCGGCACAGTGAACAACGAAGATGCCTTGCACGCACGCCTTGCCGACGGACCGACCAACCGCCCATACGACCCTGAGGCCTACCGAATCATCAGTCGCGTCCTGCAGGCCGGAAAGGTCGGCATTCGCCCCCTGCCCGCTTATTCATCTTGAGGGGACGCCGGCCGCTGCGGTGCCTGCCCGTCCGCCGGCCTTCCGCACCAGATCGGCGATGTCTGTGTTCTCGGTCTTCAGAGCCCAGTCGATGGCGGTTGCCCCGGTCTCGTTCGCGATGTTCGGGTCGGCCTTGTTCTGCAGCAGCACGCTGACGATCTCGATGTGTCCGAAGCGTGCCGCGAAGAGCAGCGCCGTCGACCCGTTCTCGGTCGTCGCGTTGACGTTGGCACCTTTCTTGAGCAGGTATTCGACGGTCGTCCTGTGACCGTTGAAAGCGGCGTAGATCAGCGGCGACCAGCCGTACAGATTGACGTCGGCGCCGGCCTCGACGAGGCGCTGCACGAACGGCAGGTTACCCTTGTACGCGGCCAGGCTCAGCGCGGTCTCGCCGTTACGGTTACGGACGTTCAGCCTGGCGCGGCGCTGCAGGAGGTGCTCGAAGAGATCCTTGTTGTTGCGCTGCACGGCCTGGATCAACAGGGTGTTGCCGGCCGGGTCGACCGAGTTGACGTCCATCCCCTTGTCCAGCAACTCGATGGCCCAGGCGGTATTGCCCGAGATCAGCGCTTCCTCCATGTCTTCATACGCGCCGGCGACGGCAAAACCTGGCAGGAGCAGGGCAAACAGCAGAGCGATAGTCTTCATCATTGGGCAACTTTCGTACGGGCGTCAGGGAATAGGCGGAAGAAGTTGTCCGTCGTGGCGTCGACAACTTCCTGGTAACTCAGGCCGCGCAGGCGCGCGACCTCTTGGGCAACGTGTTTGACGTAGCCAGGTTGGTTGGTCTTTCCGCGGTAGGGTACCGGCGAGAGGTAGGGTGAATCGGTTTCAACCAGCAGGCGGTCGAGGGGAACGCGCTGCGCCACCTCGCGCACCGTCTGGGCCTTCTTGAAGGTGACGATTCCCGACATCGAGATGTAGAACCCCTGATCCAGAGCAGCTTCGGCGACCTCCCAGCTTTCGGTGAAACAGTGCATGACGCCGCCAGCGGCCGCGGCACCCTCCTCGCGCATTAGCCGCAGGGTGTCGGCAGCGGCTTCACGAGTATGGATCACCAGCGGCTTTTCAGCTTCGCGCGCAGCGCGTATGTGCGTACGGAAACGCTCGCGCTGCCATTCCGGCGCGTCCTTGTGCCAGTAGTAATCCAGGCCGGTCTCGCCGATGGCAATGACTCGCGGATGGCAAGCCAGGGCGACCAGTTCGGCGACCGATGGCTCGCGCACGCCCGTCGCTTCGGGGTGGACGCCAACCGACGCCAGAATCGCTGGCCAGGCCTCGGCCAGCGCCAGAACGCCTCCCAAGCCTTCGAGCGAGACGCCGATACACACGGCGCAAGCGACATCATTGTCGTGCATCAACGCAATGACTTGCCCAATCCTTTCGGATAACTCCGGGAAGTCGATATGACAGTGCGAATCAACGAGCATCAGCATCGCGTCAGATGGTGTGCGTCGGGCGGCCGGACTGCATCACGCCGCCGAGGAGGCCTTCGATGCGCCGTCGGGCTTCGAGTCCGCCTTCGTCGTTATTGAAGTGCACACCGATGCCCTGCGCCTTGTTGTTCTGAGCGCCGACCGGGGTAATCCAGACCACCGTCCCGGCAATCGGCAGTTTTGCCGGGTCGTCGATCAGCGACAACAGCATGAACACCTCGTCACCGATCGAATAGTTACGAGTGGTCGGAATGAAAATTCCTCCGTGGCGCAGGAGCGGCATATACGCCGCGTACAGCGCCGATTTCGAGTTGATGTTCAGTGACAAGACGCTCGGCCGTGGCGGCGCTGCTGACGCTGGCTTGCGGCTGTCTGCTTCGGACATATCGCCTCGGGAAGTTCAGAAAAGCTTGGCGTAATTCAGGAAAAACTCTTCGAGAAACAAACGGCTATTGACCGGCTGTTCGCACTGGGCTTTGTATTGTATCGCCTTTCGGTTGAATGCCAAGAGCTTGCGGGCGTCGGTGGCCTTCGCCAGACGTTGCAGCAGCGACGCCTGCGCCAGAAAATAGCGTGGCGGCAGGCCCGCGCTGGCCAGGGTCAGATCGAACAGCCATTTCTGTACCCAGTCGACCGTTCGCTTCAATGGCGCCGGGCGCTTTTCTGCCTTGACGGTCTTGTCGAGGATGGCCGCTGCGGCCAGTGGTTCGAGGTCCCGGCCGCGCGATACCTGCGCGATCAGTGCATCGAGCAGGATGCACTCGTTCTTGCCGCCGAGTTCGAGAGCCAGCAGCGGCGAACCGCCGGCGAGCGCCAGGGATTGCTCACCGTCGCTGACGCCGGCCTGACGCAGCCACTCGCTGGCCGTGGCACGCGCCGGCACTTGCACTGGGATCGACTGGCAGCGGCTGCGAATCGTCGGCAGCAGGCGCGAAGGTTCGCTAGAAATCAATATAAACAGGGTGCCTGCGATTGGTTCCTCAAGTGATTTAAGAATTGCGTTGGCGGTCGCGCGATTCATCGCCTCGGCCGGATTGAGCAGCACCACGCGCGCTCTCTGGCGGTGGGTGCCGACATGCAGGAACTCGTCGAGCGCGCGCACCTGATCGATGGTGATCTGCAGACTGGCTTTTTTCTTGCCCGCCTCTTCGCCGTCACCCGCCTCGGTGACTTCGCCTTCGACGAGCGCATTCGGCTGCAGGACACGCAGATCCGGGTGGTTGCCTTGCGCGAGCCAGCCGCAGGCCGGACAGGCGCCACAAGCCCTGCTCCCATCGCCGAGGTCTTCGCAGAGCAGCGACTCGGCGAAGCGGCGCGCCAGATCGAATTTTCCGATTCCGCGCGGACCTGAAAGCAGTAGTGCATGCGGCAGTTGCTCGCGCCTCGCGGCGAGTTGCTGCCATGCGCTCTCGTGAAGTTCAATGATATTCATAAACAATGTCTTATCAGTGTTTCCTGAATCAATGTCGTGATTGCTTCAGGCGCCTGATCGGCGTCTATGACCCGTATCCGCTGCGGCGCTGCCGCCGCACGATCGAGGTAAGCCAGTCTTACGCGCTCGTGGAATTCGGCACGCTCCAGCTCGAAGCGGTCCAGCTCGCGTGCCTGCGCGGCGATCCGCCGGCTGGCGATCGACGACGGCAGATCGAAGAGCAGCGTCAGGTCAGGCTGCAAATGACCGTGTACCCACCGCTCAAGCTGGGCAAACTTGCCTCGGTCGAGGCCCCGCCCGCCGCTCTGGTAGGCGTAGGTGGCGTCGCTGAAGCGGTCGCAGATCACCCAGTCGCCGCGTTCCAGGGCCGGTTCGATTACCCGTTCAAGGTGTTCGCGGCGGGCGGCGAACATCAGCAGGGCTTCGGTTTCGAGGTGCATTGCTTCGTGCAGCAGCAGCGCGCGCAGCTTTTCGCCCAGCGGCGTGCCCCCCGGCTCGCGGGTCGACACGACATTCAGGCCGCGGCCGCGAACCAGCGCCGCTGCACCGGCGATATGGCTGCTCTTGCCGGCACCGTCGATGCCTTCGAAGGTGACGAATTTTCCGCGCGGCCTGCTCGGCTTTGCCTGGTTCACGGCTTCCCACCTTTCTGAAAGCGCCGCACCGCCCGATTGTGTTCGTCCAGAGTAGGCGAAAAATGGCTGCTGCCATCACCGCGCGCAACAAAGTAAAGCGCCTCGGTCGCTGGCGGGTGCAGTGCCGCCCGCAGGGAGGCGAGGCCGGGCAAGGCGATCGGCGTCGGCGGCAGACCCGGCCGGGTGTAGGTGTTGTAGGGCGTGTCGGCGAGCAGGTCGCGCTTGCGCAGGTTGCCGTCGAAGCGCTCGCCCAGGCCATAGATCACGG
>DPSD01000032.1 GCA_003538495.1 Accumulibacter sp. | reverse complement strand
TTGATCTTCTCGCCGCTGAACATGCGGGCGGTCGACTCGGCAAGTCGGGCCTCTCTCGGCAGCGCCAGCAGCAACGCCAGCGTAGTCGCATCCAGACGCTGCTTCGAGAAGTCGTAAAGGATTCCTTCGAAACTCAGTGAGAGGGCAGCCACGCGACCGGGATCGCCGGCAAACAGTTGTCTGAGATGCGCCGGCGAAGACGATTGCCGGTGTGTTTCAATCGCCTTCCAGGCGGCGGAGGTGGTGATGTTCATGGTCGGTAGGAGCTCGTCGATGAGTGGTCAGGCCATCTGAAAACGGCCCTGCGGGAGAATTTTCGATGAAATATGACAACATATGTGTTCCGCTTATCAGCTTGCCAGAATGCTCTCCAGAACGCAAAAAAGAATGCGCCGGGGCCGCTTCAGAGAGCATCTACAGAGCCATTCTCGAAGCCATTCCCGCGGGCGACGTCCAGAGCATGGCCGGTGGCAGACCGAGGCTTAGGAACGTCGTTCGACGAGCGCGCCAGACGACCCGCAGCGAATGGTGAACCATTGGGTCAAGATCACAAGGGGTAGCCTGGTAGTCTGGAATCGGGCGGCGGGGGCGGCGGCAAGGGCGTCAGCTGGTACAGCTTCGCAAGCTGTCCCCGAATGGCTTGTCTTCCTCGGTGATATGGCGCTCGAACCAGTATTCGATATAGCGCAGAAAGGAGTGCACCTCTCGCGAACCGTCACGCACTGCGCGCAGCGTTTTTCGTAACGTCTGCAGATTTTCCTGGTGCACCCGGGCGTGGTCGGCGAAGTCCACTCCACGCTGCAGGGCGAGGCGCTCTTCGCTGGCGAAGTGCCACTCCAGATAGTCGAGCAGGCTGTCGAATTCGTCGAGGGATGGGGGGCCGCTGCCGAAAGATTTTGCCTTCAGTGCCTCGATACGACGGAAGATCTCTTCGTGCTGAACGTCAATTTCCGGTACGCCGATCAGCAAGGCCTCCGGTAACAAACCGGTGAGGTTGCTCTCCATGACAAGGCTCCGCAGGTAGACGCTGTAGCAACACGCACAGTATAAAAGTCGGAATCGCAAAGCACCAGTTAAATCGGCTGCGTTCAGGCAAACACGCCATGTAGGAACCATCCTGCCTGGCACCGAAAAATCCATAGCCATTCGGTCTGAGCGGAAATGGCAACGAAGTAGTCGCGCCGCAGATCACCGAGCGCATCGGGCTCGCCAGCATCCCACCAGCCGCTTTCGATGCGCTCGGGCCCGGCAAGCAGTCGCAGGGGGCCAGCGCACTGCGGTCGACCGGCCACTTCGCGCAAGGCCTGCGGCCTGGCCAACAGCCACAAGGGACGCGGACCGCATCCGGCATCCGGCATGGCAGCGGCAGCGAGCAAGCTCGCCGCTGACCTTTTCCCTGCCAGCAGCCTGGGGCTGATTCGTCGCGAGCCATTCTCCGGACGGTGCTCGGCCACTGCCGAGAGCGCATGCACGCTGTCGTTCCCCAGGCGCGCTTGCAGGCGTTCGATCAGCGCCGCTACCGAATCACCCGCAGCGCCTGCAGCACCCTCTGCGCATTCGCCGAACAGGCTGGCCGTCCGCCCTGGAAGCATTTCCAGCGCCTCGGCTCGCAAACTGAGCAGTTCGACGGCGGCGGGCAGTTCGAGCCGCTGCAGGCGCTCGATGAGCACTCGCGAGATCCGTTCAGCGTCGCGCGTGGCAGTGGTAAAACCGAGCGCCAGGACAGTCGCCGGTCGCTGCCTCGTGCCGCGCTCGTGGATAAACTCGAACAGGCATTCGTTGACGCCAGCAGAACGCGCAGCAAGCCAGCCGCACAAGATGGCGATCAGGCGACGCCCGGCAAAACCGAGGGCCATCGCATTCTCGGTCCGCATCGGCAATTCCAGCCGCTCGACAAAGCGCTCCGGGAAAACATAGCGCGGCCGCGGGTCTGGCAAATCACCGAGTGCGCGCGCCAGATCAGCGGCAAAATCGGCTCCGAGTCGGCGCGCCAGGCCCGCGCGCGGTAGGCGAAGCACGTCAGCAAGCAAACGCGCGCCAAAACTGCCGAGGCGCGCCTGCCTCTGGGGCGAAAAAGCGAGCATGGACAACGACAGGCGGCCGAGGCGCAACGGCAGTTGCGCAGCGTCGAGGCAAGGTCTATCGTCGCCGGCCAACGCCAGCCACTGCGCGGCGAGTGGCGTTGGCGCCAGGGCCGCCTGCGCGGCAAAACCCTGCTCGGCGCAGCCAGCGACAATGCGCTCGAAGAGCACCGCAACGCCACCAAAGAGTCGCAGCGATCCGGCCACTTCCAGGAGCAGCGTCTGTGGTGGCAGGCAGCAGACTTCCGACGTAAAAGCACCCGCCCAGCAGGCAAGCCGGGCCAAGGCCGCCTGCTCACGCTCGACATCGCGCTGGCGCACGGCCAGGCCGGGTAGCAAGGCCCACGCCTCGGCCAGCCGTAGCCCGGGCATCACGCCGGCCGACGCCGCCGCACGGTCAGCGACGACGACCCGTTCACGGCCGACGATGGCGCTAGGCGATGGCAGGCTGGGAAAGGCCTCGAGCGGCAGGCGCGGCAGGTAGAGGACAAGCCAGAGCATGGCTCAGGCGCACCGGGCGTTGAATGGCGATTGGCAAGGGAGCTGGCTGCGCGCCACCACGGCGTTTGAGGAGACGAACGCGGAGTTGCTCTCCATCCCCATCGAGCGCCAGCCGCAACGGTGCCGGCGAAGACTGGCTGACACAGGCCGCCGGACGAAAAACGAAGAGCAGCGTACGACTGCTCTCGGCAGCAAGCTGCAGGCGACGAAGCGAGGTTGCCTGCACTTCGGGTAACCAGGCGACCACGGCACCAACGCCATCGGCAACGAGTGAGCGCTCACAGGCCCAGGCGGCATCACGGCCGGGAGCGCTGGCAACCAGCAGTCGCGACAAATCGACACCGCACTTCTGTAATGCTGGCGCATGCAATGGATGCGGTGGCGCAACGCAAACGAGCCAGGCGAGTTCATCGCTCGAGAGCCGCGCCAGGGCCGGCAGGAGCAAGCTCAGTTCGCCAATGCCGCGACGCAGCGGCAAGATTTCGGTCAGACCACCGCGCGGCCAGCCGCCGCCGGGCAGCTCACGGTCAAGCTCGGCAAAGCCCGTCGGCACGCCAGGTAGCGGTGCTCTGGCCAGCGTAGCGCCGCGCCAGACATCGGCACGGTCAAGGGCTTGCGACAGCGTCAGGGAGGAAGAGATGGTCGAGGCCAAATCACACTCACATCGTCTCGCTACCGCGGATCACCCCGACAGCGATGCCTTCGATAGCCAATGTCTGCGCTTCCGAATCGACGATGATCGGCCCGAAATCGGGGTTCTCGGCGATCAGCCGGACAATGCCGCCCTGCTGCTGGAAACGCTTGACCGTCACTTCATCGTCGAGCCTGGCAACGACAATCTGGCCGTTGCGCGCTTCGCTGCTGCGGTGCACGGCAAGCAGGTCACCATCCAGGATGCCGGCGTTGATCATCGACAAGCCACGCACCCGCAACAGAAAGTCGGCACGCGGTCGGAACAGGCTGGTATCGACCGTATAGCGGCGTTGCACGTTTTCCACCGCAAGAATCGGGCTGCCGGCAGCGACATTGCCGATCAACGGCAGGCCCAGTTGTTCGACCAGACGGATGCCGCGTGCCGAGCCTGGTTCGAGCACGATGATGCCTTTCCTGGCGAGTGCCTTGAGATGCTCCTCGGCGGCATTGTGCGAGGCGAATCCGAAGGCATTGGCAATCTCGGCCCGGGTCGGCGGCGCACCCAGGATCTCCAGCGTATTACGAATGAAGTCGAGTACTTCCTGCTGTCGCGCGGTAAGCGTGGTAACTCTGGTCATGATCGTGGGCTCCTGTTCTTGATACTGTATTTTCGTACAGCTAACGGCAAAAAAGCAAGCAGAACGACCGCGGCATCACGCGGTGGGGGGAAGGGGGCAATGTTGTATTCCCGGAAGCTCTGTAAGTTGTAAAAGAGCCTTGCGGGGCAAGGGTTTGAGGGGTGGGGGCTGTTCCCGGCGGCCCTCGGAAAAATGGACGGGAGCAGCCTGTAGACGGGCAAAAATGCCCTGTTACCGTGTGTTTTCAGCCGCTTACCGGGAAGGAATGGACAGCGGGAAGCTTGAGCCGCGGAAATCGGCCGGCGCGTAAAAAATAGGCGGGGACCGACGCCGAAGGTATTGGTAACCCTGTTTTTAGGCGGATAGCATGGTTTGAGGATGCTTTGGTAAACCTCTAGCCCGCCTTGGCAACCCTCGCCAGCACCAACAGCCGCCCTCTTGTGCCAAGTACCACCCAAAACCAGCGACCGATTTAACGCGGGATGCTGACCGACCGGTTCTACCTGGTCGAGTGGTTCGACGTGTCCACCGCTACGCTGTAACCCAATCAGCTAGACGCCAGTTTGATGGCTTCCTCGATCAGCGTAGACGAATCCGCTAGAGAAACTGGGAACCGGAAGCCAGAATTGCCAATTCTTCCAACACTTTGTGATCATCTGACGGCCCGCCGAACCGACCCAAGCGGTATAGATAAACGATGCATTTCGCTTTCTGGCTCGGATCAAGGACGAGCCCCGCCTTGTCTAATGTCGCTTCAAGGTCGGCGAGAACTCTGCTGAGCAGCATGCATTCGTCTTGAACGCTTGCTGTCA
>DPSD01000160.1 GCA_003538495.1 Accumulibacter sp. | reverse complement strand
CCGACCTCGGTGCGGCCGCTGACCCTGGAAGACGCGCGCGCCCTCGAACGGCTGCCGCATATCACGGGCATGACCGCGACCGTCTGGGGCAACACCGAGGTCAATGCCAACGGGCGCCTGCGGCGGACGACGGTCAACGGGGTCAGTCCGGACATGCTCAAGGTGTTCAGCATCAAGGTGCGCAGCGGCCAGTTCCTGCCCGCCGAGGAGGCCGACAATGCGCGCGCCTTCATCGTCCTGGGCGCACGGCTCAAGGATGAGTTGTTTGGTACCGCCAACCCCCTCGGCGCGCGGGTCAGCGTCGGCGGCCTGCAGTTTCGCGTCATCGGTGTCCTCGAAGCCAAGGGCCAATTTCTCGGCATCGACCTCGACGACGCGGCCTACATTCCGACCGCGCGGGCCCTCGAGCTGTACAACCGTGACGGGATCATGAAGATCGACCTGTCGTACGAGGAGGGCGTACGAGCTGCCGGCGTTAGCGCGCTGGTCAAGGCGACGCTGGCGGCGCGCCACGGTCGCGAGGATTTCACGATCACCACGCAGGAAGACATGCTGCGCACGCTGTCGAACATCCTCGACGTGCTGACCATGGCCGTCGGTGCACTCGGCAGCATTTCACTGCTCGTTGGCGGCGTCGGCATCGTCACCATCATGACCATCGCGGTCAGCGAGCGTACCGGCGAAATTGGACTGCTGGTGGCGCTTGGCGCGCCGCGCCGGACGATCTTGGGGTTGTTTCTCGGCGAGGCGGTTGCCCTCTCGGCGCTTGGTGGGTTGCTGGGCTTGCTGCTCGGCATCGGGCTGGCGCAGTTGATCCGTCTGGCAGTGCCTGCATTGCCGGTGCACACGCCATTGAGCTTCGTCGCTCTCGCCGAGGCCATCGCCGTGGCCATCGGCCTGCTCGCCGGCGTGCTGCCTGCCAGACGGGCAGCGCGCCTGAACGCGGTGGACGCGCTGCGCGCCGAATGACGCGATGCGGGATCGCGACCATGCCGGCATTAGCCGTCGTCCCGCCGCGGCCGTTCGCTCGACCGGACTGTCGGAAAACTTTACACATGCGCAGGCGCCGGCCTGCTTGGCAGGGAAAATGGTCTGCCAAAACAGCGCGATGCCTTCCAAGGTATGATTCTTGCATGCGTCAGTTCGGCCACAAAAATGCGCCTGCGCCGTTGCGCAGGGAAAGCAGGCCGCCGAGTCTGGAGTTCGGTTGCAGGCAGCGACCTTTTCTTGACTCTTCGACGTCTACCCACCAGAGAGGGACTACCTGATGAAGAAAATGCTTGGCGCATTGGCGCTGCTGGTTTCCGCAGGGATGCCGGTTTCGGCAAACGCGGGGTTACAGACACTTTCCGACCTGTTTGTTTTTGGCGACAGCCTGTCGGATGGCGGCAACAGCGGCTTGCTCAGCCAGGCGTATGCGGGACCCGGCGTGGTCTTCCCGCCGCCGCCCTATGCGGGTGGCCGGTACTCGAACGGCCCGGTTGCTGTCGAGTACCTGTGGCAGGGGTATCACCCCGGCAGTACCGCTTTCAAACCTTCTCTGGCCGGCGGGACCAACTATGCAGTCGGTGGCGCGACGACGGGGGTAAGCAGTTTCAATACCATCACTCCGACCGTGCCAGCTGCCTTGCACCCAGCCTACGAGGGGACCAGCAACACCGGGCAGCTTTTCGGCTCGGCCCAGCTTCCAGGGTTCTTCACTGCACCGAGCCCCAGCTTTAACCCGGCGACCTCACTCTTCGTCGTATGGTTCTTCCCCAACGATGTCTTCAACTGGCTCTACACGGGCATGCTGCCGGGAACCGTGTTCGGCGGCCCACCCGTGGCAGGCAACGTCGTCGATTTGATATCCAACGGCATCAGCAACATCGTCGGTACCATCGGCGCCCTCGCCGGTGCCGGCGCGCAGCACTTCCTGGTTCCGAATCTGCCCGACCTTGGTGCCATCCCGGCGGCGGGACCTGGGGGAAGCGCCGACCTCACGGACCTTACGCTGGCTTTCAACGCGGCGCTTGCCAGCACCCTGACGTTTGTCGGTGCCAACCTGCTGCCTCCTTCGGCCGATATCGTGCAGTTCGACCTCTACAGCCTGTTCAACGACGTTCTCGCTCATCCTGCCGCCTACGGATTTGACAATGCCACGGATCCCTGTTTCGTAGCTCCCAGTGGCCAGAGTGCCGGAAGTCTGTGTGCCGATCCTGACAAGTACGTGTTCTGGGACCAGGTTCATCCGACAACGGCTGCGCACGAAATCCTGGGAGCCGGTTTCTTCGCCGCGGTCGTGCCGGAGCCGGCTAGCGTCGCTCTGCTTGCGCTTGGCCTGTTCGGCATTGCCGCCGTTCGTCGGCGCGACTCGCTGTAGGCTGCCGCAACGCCGTCTGGGCCCCGCTTGCGCGGGGCCTGTCGTTTGCGAGCCAGGCGGGCTTGCCGTGGCGCTCGCCAGTGCGGGCGCGAGCTGCGACGATCAATATTTGCCAGGGAAACCGGATGACCGAGATGCCGCTGCGGATCTATCACAACAATCGCTGCTCGAAGAGCCGCGCAGCGTACCAGTTGATCACCGAAAAGGGTATCGCGGTGGACGTCGTCGACTACCTCAGGACGCCGCCGACCCGGGACGAGCTTCGTGATCTGCTGCGCAAGCTGGGCATGAAGCCAGCGGAGCTTGTCCGCCGCGGCGAAGCCGTTTTCAAGGAGCACTATACGGGGCGCTCGCTGAGCGATGACGACTGGCTGGACGCGCTGGCCGAGCACCCGATCCTGATCGAACGGCCGATCGTCGTGCGTGGCGAGCGGGCGGTCCTCGGACGGCCCCCCGAAAAGGTGCTGGAACTGCTGTAGGCAAGGGTAAGGCGGCAAGGCGGCGGCAAGCGCCGCCGCCGGAGCAAGTCCCTACTTTCGTGAGCCGGTCCTGGCCGACCACGAATCCCTGAGCGTCACCGTCCGGTTGAACACCGGCGCACCGGCTTGCGAGTCGACGCGATCAGCGACGAAATAACCGTGCCGCTCGAACTGGAAGCACTCTTCGGGCTGGGCATTCTTCAGCGACGGCTCAAGCCAGGCCTCGATGACGCGCATGCTGTCCGGGTTGAGGTCGTCACGGAAGTCGCGTTCGACGCCCTCGAGGTCGCCCTCACGCCTGGCGCCCGGCGAGGGAACCGCGAACAGACGGTCGTACAGGCGAACTTCGGCGGGGCAGGCATCGGCTACCGAAAGCCAGTGCAGGTTGCCCTTGACCTTGTAGTTGTCGGCGCCCGCGCTGCCGCTCTTCGAGTCGGCAAGGTATTCACAGTGGACGGCACTGACCAGCCCGTGTTCGTCGCAGTCGAAGCTGGTGCATCTGACCACGTAGCCATGGCGCAGACGCGCCATGTTGCCGGGATAGAGGCGGTGGTAGCCCTTGCTCGGCTGCGCCATGAAGTCCTCGCGTTCAATCCACAACTCGCGGCCGAAGGGCACTGCGCGGGTTCCCATTTCCGGCTTGAGCGGATGATTGGGGGCAAGGCACTCTTCGCGGTCGCCGGCCGGGTAGTTGTCGATGATCAGCTTCAGCGGATCGAGCACCGCGACGCGGCGCTCGGCTGATTCGTTAAGCACTTCACGCATGCTGTCTTCGAGCAGCGAGTACTCGATCAGCGAATCCGATCGCGAGACGCCGACGCGTTCGGCGAACAGGCGAAAGCCCGCCGCGGGGTAGCCGCGGCGGCGCGCCCCGACGAGGGTCGGCAGGCGCGGGTCGTCCCAGCCGGCGACGTGTTTTTCCTCGACCAGCTGGATCAGCTTGCGCTTCGAGAGGACGATGTATGTCAGGTTCAGGCGCGAGAACTCGATCTGCTGCGGCAGCGGCCGCTGCAACAGCCCACCTTCGGCCAGGCGTTCGAGCAGCCAGTCGTAGAATGGCCGCTGGTCGGCGAATTCGAGCGTGCAGATCGAATGGGTGATGTTTTCGAGCGCGTCCTCGATCGGGTGGGCGTAGGTGTACATCGGGTAGACGCACCAGCGATCGCCGGTGTTGTGATGGCTGGCGTGGCGAATGCGGTAGATCGCCGGGTCGCGCAGATTGATGTTCGCTGCCGCCATGTCGATCCGCGCGCGCAGGATGTGTGCGCCGTCCGGAAACTCGCCCTGCTGCATGCGCTTGAAGAGATCCATGCTCTCCTCGGCGCGGCGCTCGCGAAACGGCGAGTCGGCTCCGGCTTCGGTCAGCGTGCCGCGGCTGGCGCGCATTTCGTCGGCGCTCTGGCTGTCGACGTAGGCGTGGCCGCTGCGGATCAGGTATTCGGCGAATTCGACCATCCAGTCGAAGTAGTTGGAGGCGAAGTAAAGGTTCGACTCGCTCTCCGCCTGACCTCCGGAGGTCGGGCCGGCCCACGAAAAGCCGAGCCATTGGACCGCGTCGATGATCGAGTCGACGTACTCCTGCTCCTCCTTTTCCGGATTGGTGTCGTCGAAACGCAGATGGCAGCGGCCACCGTAATCCTGCGCCAGTCCGAAGTTGAGACAGATCGATTTGGCATGGCCGAAGTGCAGGTAGCCGTTCGGTTCGGGTGGAAAGCGGGTGCGGATCTTCGCCGGATCCAGGGGGCCGGCGAGCTGCTGCGGACCCGGACCGGGGTGGCCGGACCACTTGCGCGAGGCGTGCTTGCCGGCGGCGAGGTCGGCCTCGATGATGTTGCGGATGAAGTTGGTGCTGGCAACGGCGGCGGTATACGCCGCCTTGCTGGTGGTCTCCTGGCTCACGGGGGCAGTCCTTGATTCGCGAAGCTTCGCATTCTAACCGGCTGCGCCGGCTTTCGCCGCCAGCGCGTGCGCTCTGGCTTCGAAAGCGCTGACCATGGTCGTCGCCATCGGCAGGATCAGCAGCTGGATCACCGGCATCAGCCACAGCGAGCGCGTCTCGCAGTCGAGCGCAAAGTCGACGTGGCAATGGTCATCGGCCAAGGGCGAAAAGGTCCAGCGGATGTCGAAGCGGCAGAACGAGCGGTCGTCGGACAAGACCGTGATCTGGCGCGGACGCTCGAGCTCGGTGCGCGTTCGGAAGCGATGCATCAACAGTCCCAAAGCCAGTCGCTGCTCGGTTTCGTAAGCGTCGTCGCCGCGGTGCACGATTTTCGCGTCGAGCATCAGCGGCACGAACTCCGGGTAGCGTTCGACGTCGGCGACGACGTCGAACAGCCATTCGGGTGACAGGGCAATGACGCGGCTCTCGCGATGGGTTGCCACGGGCTTCGGTCTCTGCGGTCTCGCTGGTCAGGTTCGTAGCGGTCTCTTGGCAGCACCAGTCGCCGAATCTTGAGCTGCCAACCCGCGCCAGGAGTGGTCAGGCGGCGCCAGCCCTGGGCAATGGTCTCGATGATAGCAAGATTGACCTCGGCGATGGCCGCGCAGGGCCGGCGCTCTCCCGCTTCGCTCGCCGGCAGCCGTGGCCTTTGCGCTCAGCCCTTCGGACGGCTGAAGCGGTTGAGGTTGTTCATCATCTCGATCATGGCCGGCCGGATCTCGTTCTTGGCCTGGTCGGTATCGCTGACCGGCCGGTCGTCGGCGTCCAGCACTTCCTGGCGGACGGCACCCGCGGCGTTGACCGGGAAGGCGATCTTGAACTTCTCGCCGATGTAGGCAACGCGGTGCCAGTCGGCGGCAACCGCATAATCGCGGTGAAAGTCGGGCGCCAGCAGGTCGTAACCCAGCGAGTAGTCGGCCGGCGGATTCTGTACGCCAAGCAGCGGCATCAGCGTTGCCGGCAGGTCGAGGTGGCTGGTGATGCCGCGGATGACGCGGGCTTTCTCGCCGGGCACCCACAACACGGCCGGGGTGCTGGTCTGATAACGGTTGAATTCCGCGGCGTGCCCCCAACGGCTGCTGCGATCCATGAATTCCTCGCCATGGTCACCGACGACGATGACAATGGTGTTATCGAGGAGGTGCTGCTGGCGCAGATGGTCGACGACGCGCCCGATCTGCTGGTCGACGAAATGAGCGGCATTGAGGTAGCGGTTCTTGATCGGCACCATCTGCTTCTCGAAGTCGGCAGACAGGTAGTTGAAGTCTTCGAGATACGGCCGCGCGATGACGCTTTCCGGCGGGAAGGTGTAGTTGGCGTGTGTGGCCTCGAAGAACATGTAGGTCATGAACGGCCGGGAACGGTCGCGACCGTCGATGAACTTGAGGATATCGTCGACGTTCTGCTGGTCGCGCTGCCATGCGGGCGCACCTTCGGCGATCACGTGCATGTCGGCAGGGTTGATCTGCGCGAAGACCGTCTTGTTGAACGCCGGATAGGTGAAGCCCTGGCTGGTGTGCAGGCTGAACTGGTAGTTCTGCTGCTGCAGTACGTCGATCAGCACCGGCGACCGTCGCGCGTCGATCATCGGAAACCAGTAGTTTCCGTAGAGTCCGTAGAACATCGAGAAGATGCCCATCTGGGTGGTATTGCCACCGCTGTAGTGGTTCTCGAGGCGCAGCGAATGCTCGGAAAAATCCCAGAGCTGCGGCATGATCGAACGGTCCAGCATGTCGTAGCGCAGCGATTCGACGGCCAGCCAGACGATGTTGAGCGGGCGTGCGGGCGGCTCGACGCGTAGCGGCAGCAGCGGATAACTCAGGACGCCGTTCTTGATATGCACCCCGCCTTCCCCCTCGGGAGCGCCGCTGAAGCCCAACCGGGATGCCAGCTTGCGAAAGGTGGTCGGCAGGTACAGCGGGTAGCGCTCGCTGGCAAAAAGAATCGGCTGGTAGTTGGCGGCAGCGCTGAAACCATAGGCGACACGCTCGCCGACCGCGAAGCTCAGAATGGCCAGCAGCACCCAGCCCGCACGCGGAGTCCAGCGAGACGGACGCGACAGGGCTGCGCGACGCGTCACCCAGTAATAGGTTGCCGCCTGCAACGCCAGCAGTGCGATGACCACCAGGCTTGCGGTCAGTTCGGTACTGCGACTGGCTCCGAGCGAGGCAATTCCGCCGGGGGTGAACACCAGATCGAGGACAAA
>DPSD01000162.1:469-7833 GCA_003538495.1 Accumulibacter sp. | reverse complement strand
CCTGCGAGATGTGCGAGGACATACCCTGTGTCAAGGCCTGCCCGACCGGTGCCCTCGACCATCGCCTGACCGACATCAATCAATCCAGGATGGGGCTGGCGGTTCTGTCGGACCAGGAGACCTGTCTGAACTGGCTGGGTCTGCGCTGTGACGTCTGTTATCGTGTCTGCCCGCTGATCGACAAGGCGATCACCCTCGAAGTGCGGCCGAATACCCGTACCGGTCGCCATGCGATGTTCATTCCGACCGTACACTCCGAGCACTGCACCGGCTGCGGCAAGTGCGAGAAAGCGTGCGTTACCGAGGAGGCGTCGATCCGGGTCCTGCCGACCAAACTGGCGAAAGGCTCACTCGGCGAGCACTACCGGATCGGCTGGGAAGAAAAGAGCAAAGCTGGCGGGCACTCGCTGGTCGAAGACAAGGGGCTGGTCGACCTGCCGGACCGCCTGCCCGAGGGAATGAAGCTCGAGGGCCATTTCGATCCAGGCAGCGACCAACTGCCGGCTGAAATGCCGGGCAACGCCGCCAACGTCGTTCCCAGTCTGCCGCCGGGATTGGGTGGTCCCGCCGCCCCGGCCAGTGCGCCGGCGGCTCCGCTGCCAACCGAGGCGGCGCGATGAACATGCGGCGTACCGGTGCCGACGCAATTGCCAGCAAAGGCTGGCTTGGTGCGCACCAATGGCTGCTGGCTCGCCGTCTGAGCCAGGGCGCGATCCTGACCCTTTTTCTGCTGGGTCCACTAGCCGCGGTCTGGATCGTCAAGGGCAACCTGGCGTACAGCCTGACGCTCGATACCCTACCCTTGAGCGACCCCTATGTGCTGCTGCAATCGCTGCTGGCCGGCAACATTCCGGAGCGACTCGGCCTGATCGGGGTACTGATCGTCGTCGCCTTCTATCTGCTGGTCGGCGGACGCGTCTACTGTGCGTGGATCTGTCCGGTCAATCCGCTTACCGACCTCGCTGCCTGGCTCCGTCGCCGCATCGGTATCAAGGGCAGCGCGCACGTCGCACGCAACACGCGCTACTGGATTCTGGCGATGACCGTGGTGCTGGCAGGCCTGACCGGTACGATTGCCTGGGAACTGGTCAATCCGGTTTCGATGCTGCATCGTGGGCTGCTGTTTGGGCTGGGCGCCGGCTGGGCAGTGGTACTGACGGTGTTCCTGTTCGATTTGTTCGTGATGAGCCGCGGCTGGTGCGGACATCTATGCCCGGTCGGCGCGTTCTACAGCCTGCTTGGCAAGTGGAGTCCATTGCGTGTGACCGCGTCCAGGCGCGCTGCCTGCAATGATTGCATGGACTGCTTCGAGGTCTGCCCCGAACCGCAGGTCATCCGCCCGGCGCTGAAAGGCGCGGACAAGGGTGTCGGCCCGGTGATCCTGGCCGCAAACTGCACGAACTGTGGACGCTGTATCGACGTCTGCTCGGAAGACGTCTTCACCTTCGGCATGCGCTTCAAGAACACGCCCGAAAACGGTGCGCAAGCCTCGCCGCAAGGAGCGGCAAGCAGCAACTGGAGTACTCGGGAAACATGAAACATCATTCTTTGACGTGGAGGGAACGCCAATCATGAAGCACTCACTGACACTCACCGCCGCCATCGTGGCGAGTTGTCTGACTTCGCTGGCATTTGCCGCCGACGCTACCACGTCCATGCGCGGCATCGACGTGGCGGCACCAAGCCCGGCGCCGGAGATCAAGGCTTATGCCGGCAAGCGTCCGGGTACCGAAACGCCGGTGGCACGCACCTTCAGCACGCAGCCGCCGGTGATCCCGCACGCCGTGGAAAACTTCAACGACATCAATCTAGAAGGCAACCAGTGCCTGGACTGTCACTCGGCAGCAACCTATCAGAAGAAGAAGGCACCGAAAATCGGCGACAGCCACTTTGTCGACCGCGACGGCAACAAGCACGCTGAAGCAACGGGTAGTCGCTACAATTGCGAGCAGTGCCACGTACCGCAAGTCGACGCGCCGCCGTTGGTCGATAACACCTTCAAGGGCGACGCCGTCAAGAAGCCAGCCAGGAAGAACTGAAACGGGCTCGCCGGCAGCCTGCCGGCGAGTTCCTCAGCGCGCCGACGGCGAACAAGGGCGCGCGCCACCGACCGGCCACTTCGTCGGCCAGCCCGTCCGCACGAGTTGCCGATCACCGCTCCAGATCATGTTCCCCGCAAAGCCGCAGCAGCTCTTTCCGCGCGGCGTTGCGCAGCGCTACCGCGGCGCCCCAGTCGTCCCCAGCCGGGACAATCAGAGCCCCGAATTCAAGGACCAGCTGGCCGCGCCTCGGCATCCATGTCTGGTCACGCAGGATGGCACGCGAACCACGCAGACCGCCCACCAGCACCGGCATCCCGGCCCGCGCAGCGGCGACGAAGGCGCCCATCCGGAAGGGCTTGAGTCCGGCCTCGCGCGAGAAGGTGCCCTCCGGGAAGATCACCAGCTGATGCCCCTGCCTGAGCGCCTCGATGACCTCGTCCACGTCTTCAACGCTCTTCGAGGCCGCGAAGCGCTCGACAAACAAGGTCCCGAGCGAACGCAGGAAAGCGTGCAGCGCAGGCTGTTCGACGAACTCGCGCTTGGCGACGAAGCGATAGGCCCGGGCCGGCGGCAGCGCCGCGCACAGCGCCAGAGCATCGACATAACTGCAGTGGTTGACCAACAGCAAGTGCGGCACGGTCGGCAGTTCCTTGTCGATAATGATCCGCAAGGGGATGCCGGCCAGCGCCAGAATGAGTCGAGCGGCCCAATGGACCAGACGACGCCCGATCGTCGGCGAGCGCAGGGCAATGACCATACCTAGTACCGGCGCAGCAATGAATAGAAAGACGAGCCAGCACCAGGCGCCGTAGATCCTTCTGGCTAGACGTCGCGTCGACTCGCCAAGACGGGCACGCAGCGCCGCCACGCCAAGGCGAAGCATCTGCTGTCGGGCAGGCAGTTGGCGGGCGCCGATCAGGCCCCGCTCGAAGACGTCGCGGCAGGCGTTGCGACGAATCTTGCCGCTCGAAGTCTTGAGCACCGAGTTCGGCGGCGCCAGAACGATCTCGTCGGCGGGCATGCCGATCGCGTCCACAGCCGCTTCGCCGATCTTCTGGCGCAACGCTTCGCGCGACGCCGCATCCTCCTCGCGCGTCTCCGCCAGAACCACCAGGCGTTCGCTGGCAGTGAGTGGATCGCCGCTGGCAAAAACCGCGACGCAGCCCTTGCGAACGCCCGGAATATTGCCGACCGCCTGTTCCAGCTCGTACGGGTAGAGGTTTCGCCCACCGCGGATAATCAGATCCTTGACCCGGCCGGTCAGATAGATCTCGCCGTCGACGGTGTACGCAAAATCGCCGGAGTCCAGCCAGCCATCGCTGAACAGCGATCGCGTCGCCACCTGATTGCGGTAGTAGCCGCTGGTCGCCGAAGGCCCGCGAAACTGCAAGCGCCCGACCTGCCGATCCGGCAGCTCGCAACCATCGTCGTCGACGATCCGAATCTCGTGCCGTGGCAAGGACCGACCGCAGGCGGGAACGCGCATCGGTTCCGGGTCGCTGCTGCTGGCTGGCACCGCACACTTCCTGGTGACCAGCGCTTCACGATCGATCAGATCGATGCACGGGCCACGGGCGAGCGGCGGGAAAGCCAGCCCGACCGAACACTCGGCCAGACCATACACCGGGGTAATCGCCCCACCGCGCAGTCCGTAAGGAGCGAAGCGCTGGGCGAACGCCTGCAGCGTTGCCGGACTGACCGGTTCGGCACCATTCAATGCCAGTCGCCAGGACGACAGATCGAGCCCTGACAGATCGCCTTCCGCGACCCTTCTTGCGCACAGTTCATAGGCGAAATTCGGCGCCGGAGAAATCGTTCCACGATGATCAGAGATCGCCCGCAGCCAGCGTGCCGGCTGCGACAGGAAGGCCAGCGGCGACATCAAGACCAGACGCATGCCGAAGTAGAGCGGGCAAAACCACGCCCCGATCAATCCCATGTCGTGATAAAGCGGCAGCCAAGAAACGAACACGTCATCGCTGCTGACCTGGCAGGCCTCACCCATGGCGCGCACGTTGGCCAGCAGGTTGGCGTGGGTCAGAACCACACCCTTTGGGTCGCCGGTACTGCCCGAGGTGTATTGCAGGAAGGCGATATCGTCCGGAGCGGGACGGTAGAGCAGGCTGATCGGCTCCCGATCGAGTTCCGCCGGGGTCAGAACCGCGCTCAATCCGGGAACCTCGGCCCGCAGCAGTGCGGCGACGCCTTTCGCCTGCGGCACGGTGATGATCAACACCGCTTCAGCGTTGGCCAGGATGCGCCCGTGCCGCCGCAGATGGTCGTCGATCTGCGCCAGGCGTGCGGGCGGATAGATGGGCACCGGGACGCCACCGGCAAGCAGCACCCCGAAGAAACTGGCGAGGTAGTCACGGCCGGTGGGCAACATCAGTGCCACCGTCTGCCGCGGCAACAGCCCGATCGCCACCAACCCGGTGGCGACGCGACGCGACTGCTCGAACAACTCGCCGTAGGTGATCCGCTGGGCGCGAAACTCCGAATGTTCGCCGCCGCCATCGCCGTAGAGCAGGAGGTGCACGCGTTGCGAATGGTGTTCCGCGTGCCACTCGAACACTTCAATCAGCGTCGCCGCCTGGCCAGGAATGCTGATCGGCCCGGCCGGCGTGCTGACCCCGCCGGTCGCCGTGACAGCGTTCCTGGCAGCGACGGCGTCACCGGCGCCAGCCAGGAAGCACAGGAGATCCTGCGGCGTCTCGGCCTCGGCGAGCGCGCCGTCCGGCAGCGATCGGCCGAACTCCTTGCCCAGGCGCAGCAGCAACTCGACTCGTGCCAGGCTATCCAGCCCCAGATCACGTTCCAGATGACTGTTCATGCTCACCCGCCCGACGCGTCCGGGGCGGGTTTCCTCGACCATCGCTGTCACTACCCGCAGCACTTCCGCTGCAACGTCGCGGGGCTGCTCGGGCAAAGGCGCTTTGCGCTGCCTTTCGTTCATCAGATCAGCTTTCCATCAGTGGAGATGCGGCAACACCGCAACAATGCGCGCTTACGGCTGATCATCCGCGAGCTCAACAACGATGGCGCTGGTCGGGCACGGCGCAAAGCATGCGCCACAACCGGTGCAGCGCGAGGCGTCGAGCAGCGGCGCAGAAATTCCGCCAACGCGGGGTACGAATCGGATGGCGCCGGCCACGCACTGATCGCCGCAGATCCGGCATTCGACCTGTTGAACGGCCAGGCAGCGCTCACCGATGGTCGCGCGCGCCGCCCATGGGAGCTGCCCGGCCAAGCGCTGCAATGCGCCACTGCGGCAGGCGTCGACACAAGCGCCGCAGAATGTGCATTCGCCGACCGCAAAATCGACGACCGGGTAGCCGCTGTCGCGATCGCTGATGATTCGTGTTGGACAGACCGCCCGGCAATCGCCACAACGGCTACAGGCCTGCCGAAAAGCGTCTTCGGCGATCGCCCAGGGTGGCCGCAAGGACGCCGTGCGGGTCGAAAATCGGCCACGCAGGAAATTCCGGCGGCTAGCGGCGTGGGTCATGGGGTCAGGCCCGCTTCGAGTGCTGCGCGTTGAACACAAAAACTCCCTTGTATGACTAGCTGCGATGCTGGCGACATTAGAACGTGACAACGCTTCGTTCACCGCTCGGCTAGTCCGGGGTCCAAACGCTCGCTGCGCTTGCGCGGTGATACGCTAGGCCTCAGCAAGGTCGCCGGCGGTCGAGGATGGGCTCAAACCAGCGCAAGCGGCACAACTACCGCCAGGTACGTGCATTGTAAGCGCCGACGCAGCCGCGCGGAAGAAAGGCGGTTCGCCCAAGGGTGAAGAGGCGGTTGGAGTTCCGCCGGCGCACGCACCCGCCGAGGACCTCGCGCGGACCACCTGAGCGATCCAGAACAGGTAGTCCGCGCGAGCATGGTCCGGTGTCGCAGATAGCGCCTCCGATGACGACGGTGACGCTGGCGACGATCATCGCCAGCGCTCGCCAACACCCCGCGCCATGCAGCGTCAGGCCACATCGGCGAGAACGAAGTCAATGCGCCCGGTCTCGAGATCGGCCCTGACGAGTTTCACCTGCAGGCGGTCGCCGAGGCGATAGCGTCTCGCTGTTCGCTCGCCAAGCATCTGATGCCTGACGCTGTCGTACTGGAAGTAGTCCTCGCCGAGCTCTGACACATGCACCAGACCTTCGACATAGACCTCGTCGAGGGCGACGAAAACGCCGAAAGGAACCACCGCGGCGATCGTCCCGGCAAAGGTCTCGCCGATCCGGTCGCGCATGTAGTAACACTTCAACCAGTTGGTGACATCACGCGTGGCCTCGTCGGCACGCCGCTCGCTCATCGAGCAGTGCGCGCCGATGTCGGCCCACTTGCCCGGGGCGTACGTCTCGCCGGCCAGCACTGCCTTGATCGAACGATGAACCAGCAGATCGGGATAGCGCCGGATCGGCGAAGTGAAATGCGTGTAATGCTCGTAGGAGAGGCCGAAGTGGCCGACGTTGTCCGGACTGTACTGGGCCTGACGCAGCGAGCGCAGCATCACCGTTTGCAGCAACTGCGCATCCGGTCGCGCCTTGATCCCTTCGAGCAATTCGGCGTAGTCGCCGGCGCTAGGGTCGTCGCCGCCAGCGAGAGCGATACCAAACTCCTTGAGGAAATTTCGCAGCGCCTCCAGCTTCTCGGGCGTCGGCCCTTGGTGGACGCGATACAGGCACGCTTGCCGGTTCGCCTGCAGGAACCCCGAAGCGCAGACGTTCGCCGCCAGCATGCACTCTTCGATGACCCGGTGCGCGTCGTTGCGGTGCACCGGAACGATCCTGTCGATCTTTCCCTGCTCGTTGAACAGCATCATCGTCTCGATGGTTTCGAAATCGATGGCGCCGCGCTTGCCACGGGCCGCGCTCAGGACCTTGAACAAGCCGTAGAGCGCTTGCAGTTGCGGCTGCAGGCGGCGGTGGATGTCGCTCGCGGGCTGCGCCGCGCCGGCCAACCAGTTCCAGACCTGGTCATAGGTCAAACGCGCGTGTGACCTGAAGACCGCCCGATAGAACTGATAGTGAGTGACCACTCCACGGTCGTCGATATCCATGTCGCAGACCATGGCCAGACGATCCACATCCGGATTCAGAGAGCACAGGCCGTTGGAGAGCTTTTCCGGCAACATCGGAATCACCCGGCGAGGAAAATAGACCGAGTTCCCGCGCTCTCGTGCCTCACGGTCGAGCGCCGTTCCCGGCTGCACGTAGTGGCTGACGTCGGCAATAGCCACCACCAGCCGCCAGCCCTGCCCCTTCTTCTCGGCGAAAACGGCATCGTCGAAATCCCTCGCCGTCTCGCCGTCGATGGTCAGCAGCG
>DPSD01000162.1:0-191 GCA_003538495.1 Accumulibacter sp. | reverse complement strand
TCGCCGTCGATGGTCAGCAGCGGCAGAGCGCGCAGGTCCGCGCGCCCCTCCCACTCGGACGGATTGAGCGCCTCCGGAAGGGCCGCAGCCTCGGCCAGCGCGCCGCTCGAGAACTCGAAAGGCAGCTCATGCTTGCGCAAGGCGATCTCGATTTCCATGCCCGGGTCCGCGTAGTTGCCGATCACCTCGAC